>NZ_JAIGQA010000044.1:0-48039 GCF_019733245.1 Streptomyces sp. WAC04114 | reverse complement strand
CCCGAGCTCATCTCCCCCCGCTCCCCCCGCGTCCTGGCCGCGCGGCGGCTGGCCAAGCGGAACTTCCGGGGGAAGGACCGGCTGTTCCTCGCGGAGGGGCCGCAGGCCGTGCGGGAAGCCGCCGGGCACCGGGCCGGGGACACCGCCACCCTCGTGGAGCTGTTCACCACGACAGAGGCCGCCGAGCGCTACGCCGACATCGTCGGAACGGCCCGGGAGGCCGGAGCCCGCGTGCACCTCGCCGCCGAGCAGGTCATCGCCGACATCTCCACCACCGTCACCCCGCAGGGCCTGGTCGGTGTCTGCCGGTTCCTGGACACGCCCTTCGAGGAGGTCCTCGCGGCCCGCCCGCGGCTGGTCGCCCTCCTCGCCAACGTCCGTGACCCCGGCAACGCCGGGACCGTGCTGCGCTGCGCCGACGCCGCCGGAGCCGAGGCCGTCGTGCTGACCGACGCCTCCGTCGACGTGTACAATCCCAAGGCCGTCCGTGCCTCCGTCGGCTCCCTGTTCCACCTGCCCGTCGCCGTCGGCGTCCCCGTGGAGCAGGCCGTCGAGCGGTTGCGGGACGCCGGCGTCCGGGTCGTCGCCGCCGACGGCGCGGGCGACCGCGACCTCGACGACGAGCTCGACAAGGGCACCATGGGCGGGCCGACCGCCTGGGTCTTCGGCAACGAGGCGTGGGGCCTTCCGGAGGAGACCCGCGCCCTCACGGACGCCGTCGTGCGCGTTCCGATCCACGGGAAGGCCGAGAGCCTGAACCTCGCCACCGCCGCCGCCGTATGTCTCTATGCGTCGGCGCGTGCACAGCGCGCCTTCGGAGGGTGCCGCTCCGTCACCGGGAACTAGTAGGGTGACCAGCTCAGGGACCCCTCTGCGGAGCCTTGGAGGTGGGGTACGGGGATGAGTGTCGGCACGAGCAGCGCACCGGGAGCCCAGGACGCCGGGATGCCGCCCGCCGCGTCCCGGCCACCCGGTGATCCCGCCGGACTCGGCATCGACCCCGACCAGCTGCCCGACGGACTCGTCGTCGCCGACGAGCAGGGCCGCGTCATCTGCTTCAACGCGGCCGCCGAGCGCATCACCGCTGTCCGCGCCCGGGACGCCCTCGGGCAGCGCCTGGAGAAGGCCCTGCCGTTAGAGGACCTGGAGGGCCGGCGCTGGTGGCAGCTGACCGACCCGTACGGCGGCCTCGCCATCCGCGTCGGACAGCCCGAGCGCAACCTGCTCCTGCCCGGCGGCCGCGAGGTGCTGGTCTGCGCGCGCTACGTCCGCACCCATCCCACCGGACCCCTGCGGCGCCTGGTCGTCACCCTGCGCGACACCGAGGCCCGCCGCCGCACCGAGCGCAGCCACGCCGAGCTGATCGCCACCGTCGCCCACGAACTGCGCTCCCCGCTGACCTCCGTCAAGGGCTTCACCGCCACCCTGCTGGCCAAATGGGAACGCTTCACCGACGACCAGAAGCGCCTGATGCTGGAGACCGTCGACGCCGACGCCGACCGGGTCACCCGGCTCATCGCCGAGCTGCTCGACATCTCCCGGATCGACTCCGGCCGCCTGGAGGTGCGGCGCCAGCCCGTCGACATCGGCGCCGCCGTCGGGCGGCACATCCAGGCCTACGTCGCCGCGGGGCAGCCCGCCGACCGGTTCCTGCTGCGCGTCCAGCAGCCGCTGCCCGACCTGTGGGCCGACCCCGACAAGATCGACCAGGTGCTCAGCAACCTGCTGGAAAATGCCGTGCGGCACGGCGAGGGAACTGTCACGATCGACGTCACGGCCACGGCGTCCCCCCGCGAGGACGAGGACACCGGTACGTCGGTCACGGTGAGCGACGAGGGGCCCGGCATCCCGGAGGAGTCCATGAACCGCGTCTTCACCCGCTTCTGGCGGGGCAGCAAGCGCGGTGGGACGGGCCTCGGGCTCTACATTGTCAAGGGCATCGTCGAAGCCCACGGCGGCACCATCACGGTCGGCCGCGCCCCCGGCGCCGGCGCCGAGTTCCGATTTACGTTGCCCGTGAGCGCTCCGGCCTATCTCGCCTGAGCACCGCGGGCGCATTCGCGTACCTCCACCCCGTTAGACTCGGCCATTGGCACCTTTGTGTCCCTTCAGGCGGCCGTCCGAGTCGGAGACGGGGACCTCCAGCCAGCCAATCGGAAGCACGGGAAGAGATGTCGGCACCGAATAAGTCGTACGACCCTGTCGAGGTCGAGACGTTGAAACCGGAAGAGATCGAGCGCATGCGGGACGAGGCGCTCGCCGCCTTCGCCGCCGCGGACTCCCTCGACGCGCTCCACGAGGCCAAGGTCGCCCAGACCGGCCCCACCTCCCCGCTGGCCCTCGCCAACCGCGAGATCGGCGCCCTGCCCCCGCACGCCAAGGCCGACGCCGGCAAGCGCGTCGGCCAGGCCCGGGGCGCCGTGAACAAGGCCCTCGCCGCCCGCCAGGTGGAGCTCGAGGCCGAGCGGGACGCGCGCGTGCTCGTCGAGGAGGCGGTGGACGTCACGCTGCCGTACGACCGCGTACCGCCCGGCGCCCGGCACCCGCTCACCACCATGATGGAGCGGGTCGCGGACGTCTTCGTGGCC
The DNA here is from genome assembly GCF_019733245.1 of Streptomyces sp. WAC04114. Taxonomy (NCBI): domain Bacteria; kingdom Bacillati; phylum Actinomycetota; class Actinomycetes; order Kitasatosporales; family Streptomycetaceae; genus Streptomyces; species Streptomyces sp. WAC04114. The sequence goes on along the minus strand of NZ_JAIGQA010000044.1, from coordinate 45,451 downwards.
ATGGGCTACGAGGTCGCCGAGGGGCCGGAGGCCGAGGCGGAGTGGTTCAACTTCGACGCCCTGAACTTCCTGCCCGACCACCCGGCCCGGCAGATGCAGGACACCTTCTTCGTCCAGGGCCCCGAGGGCACCGACGAATCCGGGTCCGGCGTCGTGCTGCGCACCCACACCTCCCCGGTGCAGGCCCGCGCGCTGCTCGACCGTGAGCTGCCGGTCTACATCGTCTGCCCCGGCCGGGTGTTCCGCACCGACGAGCTGGACGCCACGCACACGCCCGTCTTCCACCAGATCGAGCTGCTGGCGGTCGACGAGGGCCTGACGATGGCCGACCTCAAGGGCACCCTGGACCACATGGTCCAGGCCCTGTTCGGCGCGGACATGAAGACCCGGCTGCGGCCGAACTTCTTCCCGTTCACCGAGCCCAGCGCCGAGATGGACATGCTCTGCTACGTCTGCAAGGGCGAGTCGATCGGCAACCCCGACCGCCCCTGCCGCACCTGCTCCTCCGAGGGCTGGATCGAGCTCGGCGGCTGCGGCATGGTCAACCCGCGGGTGCTCACCGCCTGCGGCGTCGACCCCGAGAAGTACAGCGGGTTCGCCTTCGGGTTCGGCATCGAGCGGATGCTGATGTTCCGCCACAACGTCGAAGACATGCGAGACATGGTCGAGGGTGACGTCCGGTTCACCCGGCCGTTCGGGATGGAGATCTGATGCGGGTCCCGCTTTCTTGGCTGCGGGAGTACGTCGACCTGCCGGAGACGGAGACCGGTCGTGACGTGCAGGCCAAGCTCATTTCGGCCGGTCTGGAGGTCGAGACCGTCGAGCAGCTCGGCGCCGACCTCAAGGGCCCGCTGGTCGTCGGCCAGGTGGCGACGATCGAGGAGCTGACGGACTTCAAGAAGCCGATCCGCTTCTGCACCGTCGACGTCGGCCAGGCCAACGGCACCGGCGAGCCGCAGGAGATCATCTGCGGCGCCCGCAACTTCGCCGTGGGCGACAAGGTCGTCGTGGCCCTGCCCGGCGCCGTCCTGCCCGGTGACTTCCAGATCGCCGAGCGCAAGACCTACGGCCGGATGTCGCGCGGCATGATCTGCTCCAGCGACGAGCTGAACATGGGCGACGACGGCACCAAGGGCATCATCGTCCTGCCGCCGGAGACCGAGATCGGCAAGGACGCCGTCGAACTGCTGGAACTGGTCGACGAGGTCCTCGACATCGCGGTCACGCCCGACCGCGGCTACTGCCTGTCGCTGCGCGGCGTGGCCCGCGAGACGGCCATCGCCTACGGCCTGCCGCTGCGCGACCCGGCGCTGATCGACGTGCCCGCCCCGAACGCCTACGGCTACCCGGTGCAGATCTCCGACCCCACCGGCTGCGACCGCTTCACCGCCCGCACGGTGACCGGCCTCAGCGCCGAGGCGCGCTCCCCGATCTGGCTCCAGCGCCGTCTGCAGAAGGTCGGCATGCGCCCGATCTCGCTCGCCGTCGACGTCACGAACTACGTGATGATGGAGCTCGGCCAGCCCCTGCACGCCTACGACCGCGGCCTGGTCCAGGGCACCATCGGGGTGCGCCGGGCCGAGGCGGGCGAGAAGCTCACCACCCTCGACGGTGTCGAGCGCACGCTGGACGCCGAGGACCTGGTGATCACCGACGACCGCGGCCCGATCGGGCTCGCCGGTGTCATGGGCGGCGCCAACACGGAGATCGCCGACCACGACAACCTCGAGAACGCCACGGCGGACGTCGTCATCGAGGCCGCGCACTTCGACGCCGTGTCGATCGCGCGCACCGCCCGCCGCCACAAGCTGTCCTCCGAGGCGTCCCGGCGCTTCGAGCGCGGCGTCGACCCGCAGGCCGCGGCGGCCGCCGCGCAGCGCACCGTCGACCTGCTGGTCCTGCTCGCGGGCGGCACCGCCGAGGCCGGCGTCACCGAGGTCGTCGCCCCGTCCGCGCCGCGCACCATCACCATCCCGGCCGACCACCCGGACAAGGTCGCGGGCGTCGCCTACGGCCGCGAGACCGTCGTGCGCCGCCTCCAGGAGGTCGGCTGCGACGTGTACGGGCAGGACGAGCTGATCGTCACCGTCCCGTCCTGGCGGCCCGACCTCACCGACCCGAACGACCTCGCCGAAGAGGTCATCCGGCTGGAGGGCTACGAGAACCTGCCCTCCACGCTGCCCAAGCCGCCGGCGGGTCTTGGCCTGACGGACCGGCAGCGGCTGCACCGCCGCGTCGGCCGCGCCCTGGCCGGTGCCGGATACGTCGAGGCGCCGAACTACCCGTTCATCGGCGAGCAGGTCTTCGACCAGCTCGGTCTGGACAAGGACGACCCGGCCCGCCGCGTCGTGAAGCTCAGCAACCCGCTGAGCGACGAGGAGCCCGCGCTGCGCACGTCGCTGCTGCCGGGTCTGCTCGCCGCCCTGCGGCGCAACGACGGCCGGGGCTCGCACGACCTCGCGCTGTTCGAGTCCGGTCTGGTCTTCCACCCGCGCGAGGAGCAGCGGATCGCCGCCGTCCTCCCCGTCGATCGCCGCCCGACCGACGAGGAGCTCGCCGAGCTGAACGCGGCGCTGCCCGAGCAGCCGCGGCACATCGCCGTGGTCCTCGCCGGGGCGCGCGAGCAGGCCGGCTGGTGGGGCAAGGGCCGTCCGGCCGACTGGGCCGACGCGGTCGAGGCCGCACGGTCCGTCGCCCGCGAGGCCGGCGCCGAGCTCGTCATCCGCAAGGGCCAGTACGGGCCGTGGCACCCCGGTCGGTGCGCCGAGCTGGCGGTCAGCGTGGACGGCGCCGAGCGGATCGTCGGGCACGCGGGCGAGTTGCACCCGCGGGTCGTGAAGGCCCTCGGGCTGCCCGCGCGCACCTGCGCGATGGAGCTCGACCTGGACGCGGTGGAGGCCGCCGGTGACGCCACGGTGGTGGCACCCCGGATCTCCACGTTCCCGGTCGCCACGCAGGACGTCGCCCTGGTCGTCGACGCGTTCGTGTCGGCCGCGGACGTCGAGGCGGCACTGCGGGACGGGGCCGGGGAACTGCTGGAGTCCATCCGGCTGTTCGACGTGTACGAGAACGCCGAGCAGCTGGGCGAGGGGCGGAAGTCGCTGGCGTACGCGCTGCGGTTCCGCGCCCCCGACCGGACGCTGACCGTGGACGAGGCTTCCGCGGCCCGGGACGCGGCGGTCGCCCTCGCGGGTGAGCGTGTGGGTGCGGAGCTGCGGAGCTGAGTGACCGCGCCCTGAGAGAGGTCGGGTCACCTCACTCTTTTGAGTGGTAAAGGTGGGTGATCGCCCCCTTTTCCGGCGTGCTGTCGACAGAATCGGACCGGCCTTCTCGGGCCGGTCCGATTCCGTGTGTCAGGGCCTATTGGGGGGCCGTCGGCATGATCCGCGTCAGGGGTCGGGTGCGCAGCCTCGGTCTTCCCATCGCGTGGGGCGCGGCGGCCGTCGCGTTCAAACTGCTCTGTCCGCTCGCCCAGGAGACAGGTCTTCGGGCGCGGATCGTCACCAGTGCCGTGTTCTTCGCGGTCGGGACCGCGCTGCTCCTCCAGGTGCGGCATTCGCTGATGCGGGAACTGCGGCTGGTGCGCCGGGTCGCCGGCGCCGCGCAGCGCGCATTGCTGCGGCCCTTGCCCTCCCGGATCGACGGGCTGGACGTGGCCGCCGCCCAGGTCTCGGCGGAGCATGGCGCCGCGGTCGGTGGCGACCTGTACGAGGTCGCCGCCACCGAGCACGGCGTGCGGGCCGTGATGGGCGACGTACGCGGGCACGGGATCGGCGCGTTCGGCACCGTCGCCGCCGTGCTGGGCTGCTTCCGCGAGGCCGCTCACGACGAGCAGGACCTCGACGGGGTGCTGCGCCGGCTCGATCGCGCCCTGGCCCGTCATCTGCGCCAGGAGCATCCCGCGAGCGCCGCCGAGGAGTTCGTGACCCTGCTCCTCGTGGAGATCCGGCCCGACGGCGAGATGCTCGCGCTGAACTGCGGCCACCCCTGGCCGTACCTGCTGAGCGGTGTCCGGGCGGAACAACTCGCCCCCGGCGACCCGCATCCGCCGCTGGGCCTGTTCCCGCTGCCACCGGTGCTGCCGACGGTGGGGCTCGGCCGTCTCGAGCCCGGTGACGCGTTGTTCCTCTTCACGGACGGCGCGCAGGACGCCCGGGACGCTCGTGGCCGGTTCTTTCCCCTGGCGACCGCGCTGTCGAGTGCGGTGGCGGAAGGCCCGCTCTTCTCGCAGGCGGTCGTCGGCAGGATCTCGACCGCTCTGCGGCACCACACCCGGGGCACCCCACCGGACGACATCGCGCTGCTGGTACTGAGGAACGGGCGACCTGCCCACCTCGGGGCGCGGGGAGCCGCGCGAACGGCCACGACGTCGCCGCAGCCGACCACACACCTCTGACACCCCGCGCTCCACGGCTCGGGCCGGCGGAGCCGTCCGCCCCGCCACGGAGTGTCGGGCAGGCAGCCGGGCGGACGGCTGGTGCGGGCCGCCGCACTGTACGAGGGGGAGCCGGCGGCCCGGCCGGCCTCTTTCGAGGCAATTCAGTCAACCGGTCGGCGACTCTGAGCGACAGTGCGCACACCCTACGGATTCGAGCACTCCGTTCACACCCCGTGTGAAGGCGAACCCACTAACCTGTCCGCACCGAGCCATCCGGGGGGCCCACATGCAGCCCAACACTCTGCTCGACGCGATCCTGGACGAGGCGGGGATCTCGCACGCGGGGCTGGCCGCACACGTCAACCAGGCGGGACGGGCACGTGGTCTGTCCCTGAGGTACGAACACACCGCCGTCGCCCGGTGGTTGAAGGGACAGCGGCCCCGGGGCCAGGTGCCCGACCTGATCTGCGAGGTGCTCGCGGGCCGGCTGCAGCGGCAGGTCACTCTCGACGACATCGGTCTCGGCGTGCCCGGCGAGCCGTCCGCCCCGCACACCGGGTCGCTGTCCGGGTTCGTCGAACGGGCCACCGCACTGTGGCGCTCCGACCAGCAGCAGCGTCCGCACATCCTGGGCGCGCCCGCGCTCACCGGCACGCCCGCCGTGATGCCGGTGTGGGAGTGGGAGAACCCGCCCGAGGACGTGGACGTCTCTCGCGGCGGCAGACACCGGGTCACCACGGGCGACCTGGAGATGCTGCGGGCGGCCCGCGCGCACTACGAGCAGATGTACCGCAAGGCCGGGGGCATCGCGACGCGGGCCCGGATCGTCGGCTTCCTCAACGCCGAGGCCGCCCCGCTGCTGCGCGGCAGCTACACCGACGAGACCGGCCGGCAACTGCACCGGGCCACCGGCGGGTTGGTGGCGGTCGCCGGCATCTGCGCGTACGACTCCGACGCCCACGGACTCGCCCAGCGCTACTTCCACCAGGCGCTGCGGCTCGCGAAGGCCAGCGGGGACCGGGGGCTCGGGGCGTATGTGATCGCCCTGCTCGTCAACCAGTCGCTGTTCATGCGGGAGTACCGGCAGTCGGTGGCCTTCGCGGAGGCCGCGCTGCGGGCCGCCGGCAAGCACATCACCCCGGCGCTCGCCTCCGACCTGTACGCGATGCAGGCCAAGGCGTACGCGCATCTCGGCGACGGCACCAGCGCCCTGTCCTGCATCCGGCGGGCCGAGCAGTCCGCGGAGCGCATCCGGCGTGGGCGCGAGCCCGACGAGACCGGTTATGTCCAGCCCGGGCTCGTCAACGTGCAGGTGGCGGAGGCGCTGTTGAGCCTCGGGGAGATCGCGGCCGCCGGGGAGCATGCCGCGGCCGCCGTCGACAACCCGGCGCACGACCGCGGCCGGGTGCACCGGCTGGCGATGCTCAGCACCATCGAGCTGCGGCAGGGCAATGCGGACAAGGCGGTTGCCATCGCCGTGCAGATGGCCGAGCAGGCCCGGGGCATGGAGTCCCAGCGGCTGCGCGACCGGCTGCGTGCGGTGCGGGAGCACCTGGTGCGCAGCGGCTGCGCGGGCACGGCCGAGGCGGCCGAACTCATTGACGGGGCCTTGCGCGTACCGTTGTAGACCCGGGCTGTGGTGCCCGTGTCGCCACGAGGCGCTTCCCGTGCGCCTGCTGTCTCTCCGTCCCTGCTGCGATATTGCCACTTACTCGACGGAAGGTGGCAGAACCGTGCAGTGGACGAAACACAACGAACAAGCTGTGTACTCAAACCGCTGGTTCAGCGTCAATCTCGCGGATGTCGAACTGCCCGACGGCCGGCATCTGGACCACTTCCTCATACGGCTGCGGCCCGTAGCGGTGGCCACGGTCGTCAACGAGGCCAACGAGGTGCTGCTGCTCTGGCGGCACCGCTTCATCACCGACAGCTGGGGGTGGGAACTCGCGGCCGGGGTGGTCGAGGACGGCGAGGACATCGCCCGCGCGGCCGCCAGGGAACTGGAGGAGGAAACCGGCTGGCGGCCGGGACCCCTGCGCCACCTCATGAGCGTGGAGCCGTCCAACGGGCTCACCGACGCCCGGCACCACGTGTACTGGGCCGACGAGGGCGACTACGTCGGGCACCCCGTGGACGACTTCGAGTCGGACCGCCGGGAATGGGTGCCTCTCAAGCTCGTCCCCGACATGGTCGCCCGCGGCGAGGTCCCGGCCGCCAACATGGCGGCCGCGTTACTCCTGCTGCACCATCTCAGGATCGGCTAGTGTCCGATCGCCTGCCAGATCGCCACGACGAGAGCACCCACGGCGGTGAGGGCGGCGACCGCGGGCAGCGGCCAGCGCGTGTGTTCCAGTGTGTGGATCCGGGTGTTCAGCTCGTCCACTTCCTTGGCGGTCTCCTCGCTGCGGTGCGTGAGCAGAGCCAGCCCGCCCTCCACACGGGCGTAGGCGACGTCGAGGCGACGTCGTAACTCTGCGAGTTCTCCGGACACGACGGGATGCTCGGGATCGGCGGTCACGAGTCCGCTCCTTTCCGTAGTCGTCTGTCATCCCTTGCATGCGCAGGGAAAGTGAACTCGCCTGGTGGACGCATGGGGAGAGTGTGTGAGTGGCATATGCGAGCCCGGAGCGCACACGGTGTGTGAATGACGCGGGCCCGGCACCCTTCCGGTGCCGGGCCCGCGTACATGGCCGGAATCTGACCGTCTGTAATCAGCCGTACGTGTAGAAGCCCGAGCCCGTCTTGCGGCCGAGCCGGCCCGCGTCGACCATGCGCTGCAGGAGCGGGGGAGCGGCGTACAGCGGCTCCTTGTACTCCTCGTACATGGACTGGGCGACCGAGGCGACCGTGTCCAGGCCGATCAGGTCGGAGAGCTTCAGGGGGCCCATCGGGTGGGCGCAGCCCATCTCCATGCCGTTGTCGATGTCCTCGCGGCTGGCGATGCCCGTCTCGAACATCCGGATCGCGGACAGCAGATACGGGATCAGCAGCGCGTTGACCACGAAGCCGGAGCGGTCCTGGGCGCGGATGGCGTGCTTGCCGAGCAGCTTCTCGGTGAACAGCTGGGCGCGGCTGATCGTGCCCTCGGACGTGGTGAGCGCCGGGATCAGCTCGACGAGCTTCTGCACCGGGGCCGGGTTGAAGAAGTGGACGCCGATGACCTGGTCGGGCCGCGACGTCGCCACCGCGAGCTTCACCAGCGGGATCGAGGAGGTGTTGGAGGCCAGGATCGCGTCAGGCCGGGTCACGACCTGGTCGAGCACCTGGAAGATCTCGGTCTTGACCTGCTCGTTCTCGACCACGGCCTCGATCACCAGGTCACGGTCGGCGAACTCGCCGAGGTCCGTGGTGAAGCTCAGGCGGGCCAGCGTGTCCTCCTGCTCCTCCTCGGTGATCTTGCCGCGCTCGGCTGCCTTGGCCAGGGAGGTGAACAGCCGGGTGCGGCCGATCTCCAGGGCCTCGCCGGTGGTCTCGGCGACCTTGACGTCCAGGCCGGCCCGGGCGCACACCTCGGCGATGCCCGCGCCCATCTGACCGCAGCCCACGACTCCGACGCGTGCAATGTCTCCCGCTGGGATGTCCGTCACATCGTCCCTTTCGCTGCTGATCCACGTCCGGGCAGGCTCGCCGGGTCCCGGCTCCTGCTCCGTTCGAGCACGTTACTCCGAAGTATCGATGATCGATCGCGGGGGGCGGGTCCGCTTCGGGCATGCTGGGCCTGGAGCGATCCGCGACCGGGCGGATCCGCGGCTTTTTGGGGCATGCGGATGGGACGAGTCTCACGCAGGGCGTTCGCGGTGGCGGCGCTGTCGGCTTTCACGATGATTCCTCGGGCGTCGGCCGCGACCGGACACCGGGGCGGGGCAGCCGACTCCGAGATGCGGGGCGTGTGGATCGCGTCCGTGGCCAACCGCGACTGGCCCTCGAAGTCCGGGCTGACCGCGTCGCAGCAGCGCGCCGAACTGCTCACGCATCTCGACACGGCGGCCGGCAACCACCTCAACACCGTCTTCTTCCAGGTCCGGCCCACGGCGGACGCGATGTGGCCCTCACCGTACGAGCCCTGGTCGCAGTACCTGACCGGCACCCAGGGCAAAAACCCCGGCTGGGACCCGCTGGGCACGGCCGTCGAGGAGGCCCACGCCCGTGGCCTTCAGCTGCACGCCTGGTTCAACCCGTACCGGATCGCCGTGCACGCCGACCCGTCCCGTCTGGCCGCCTCCCACCCCGCTCGCGAGAACCCCGACTGGGTGGTGACGTACGGCGGGAAGCTCTTCTACAACCCGGGGCTGCCCGAGGTCCGCGCCTTCGTCGAGGACGCGATGCTCGACGCGGTGGCGAAGTACCCCGTGGACGGCGTCCACTTCGACGACTACTTCTACCCGTACCCCGTGGCCGGGCAGACCTTCGACGACGACGCGGCCTACGACGAGCACGGCGGCGGCTTCCCGGACCGGGCCGCCTGGCGCCGGGACAACATCGACCGGCTGGTGCGGGAGACGGCGGACCGCGTCAAGGAGGTCCGGCCGGACGCACGCTTCGGCATCAGCCCCTTCGGCGTGTGGCGCAACGCCGGGACCGACCCGCTCGGCTCGGACACCAAGGCGGGTGTGGAGACATACGACGATCTGCACGCCGACACCCGCACGTGGGTGCGCGAGGGCTGGATCGACTACATCGTCCCGCAGCTGTACTGGAACATCGGCTTCGCCGCCGCCGACTACGCGAAGCTGGTGCCCTGGTGGGCGGAGGTCGCGCGCGGCAGCTCGACACAGCTCTACATCGGGGAGGCGCTGTACAAGACGGGCGACCCGGCGCAGCCCACGGCGTGGCAGCAGACGGGCGAGCTGTCCCGGCACCTGACGCTGGCCGGGGAGCACGCACAGGTGCGCGGGCACGTCTACTTCGCCGCCAAGGACGTGGCGGCGGACCGGATCGGGGCGATGGCGCGGGTCGTCGCCGACCACTACGGGCAGCCGGCGCCGCCCCCGCGCTGAGTCATGGCCCGGTGGTGGTCTCCCGGTGCCGAATCTCGGTGTCGGGTCCCGGGGAGCACACGCCCTCGTGCCCGTCCTCGAAGCGGACGCGGTACGGGGGGTTGCCCTTCTGGCCGAGCACTTCGACGATCTCACCGACCTTGTCGTGCTGACCGACCACCCTGCCGTGCTGGACAAGCTGGTCGCCCACGGTTGCGCGCATTCTGGGCCTCCTCACGATGTGCGAGCAGCGGTCCGTGGCCTCCGAGTCTACGGCGGGGGGCGCCTGTTGGCAGTGGCCGTGCGCGCTCCCGCTCAGCCGCGTGATCGCTGTGTGACGGCGATGCAGACCAGCACCGCCGCGGCCGTCAGCGGGGCGGCGACCGTGAGGTGCTCGCCCAGCAGCAGCACCGACCACACCAGTGTGAGCAGCGGCTGGGCGAGCTGCAACTGGCTGGCCTTCGGGATGCCGATGGCCGCCATGCCGCGGTACCAGACGACCAGCCCGACGAACTGCGAGCCCGCCGCCACCCACAGCAGGCCGGTGACGCTGTGGGCGGTCAGGTGCACGGGTTCGTGCGCCAGGGCGAGCGCGGCGACCGGCACCGTCAGCGGCAGGCACAGCACCAGCGCCCAGCCGATCACCTGCCAGCCCGGCATGACCCGGGCCAGCCGTCCGCCCTCGGTGTAGCCGGCCGCGCAGACCAGCAGCGCGGCGAAGAGGTACAGGTCGGCGGTGGACAGGGCGCCGCCGCTCTGCCGCACGGTGAAGGCCAGCACCGCGGCCGCGCCCGCCAGGGCCGCGATCCAGAAGGTGCGCGAGGGCCGGGTGCCGACGCGCAGCGCGGAGAAGAGGGCGGTGGTCAGCGGGAGCAGTCCGACCACGACGGCGGCGTGCGCGGTGGTGGAGGTCTCGAGCGCCAGCGTGGTCAGCAGGGGGAAGCCGAGGACGACACCGGCCCCGACCACCGCGAGTCCGGCCCAGTGCCGGCGCGCGGGCAGCGGCACGCGCAGGGCCAGCAGACAGCCGCCCGCGATCAGCGCGGCCAGCACGCTCCGTACGGCGACCAGCGTCCAGGGCCCGAAGCCCTCCAGCCCCCAGGCGGTGGCCGGGAACGTGAGGGAGAAGGCGACGACGCCGAGGGCGGCCTGGAGGGTGCCGAAGCTGGGACGCTCCGGCTCCGAGGTGGCGACTGCTATCGAAGGTGCGGCAGTAGCGCTACTCTGTGCTCTCATGCAAGAGCGTAGCAGCGTGGGTGTACTGGCGGAACAGTTGAAGCGGGAGCTCGACCGCTACTCTCCTGGTGGAAAGCTGCCATCGAGTCGGGCTCTGGTGGAGCGGTTCCGGGTGAGCCCCGTGACAGTGTCGCGGGCTCTGGCCCAGCTCGCCGCCGAGGGGCTCGTGGTCACCCGGCCCGGGGCGGGCGCGTTCCGCGCACCGGCCCGGACGGCACCGGCCCCTGCCGGGGACACTTCCTGGCAGGAGGTCGCCCTCAGCGCCGATGGGGCCGCCGATCTCGTCCCGCGCTCGGTCGACGCCTCCGGAGTGCTGGTGTCGCTGGCCGCCCCGCCGCCCGGCGTGATCGAGTTCAACGGCGGTTATCTGCACCCGTCCTTGCAGCCGGAGCGGGCGATGGCAGCGGCCCTCTCACGGGCCGGACGCCGTCCCGGTGCCTGGGGGCGTCCGCCCATGGAGGGGCTTCCGGAACTGCGCGAGTGGTTCGCGCGCGGCATCGGCGGGTCCCTCACCGCCGCCGAAGTGCTGGTCACCGCGGGCGGACAGTCCGCGCTCACCACCGCCCTGCGCGCCCTCGCCCCGCCCGGCGCCCCCGTCCTGGTGGAGTCGCCCACCTACCCCGGCATGCTCGCCATCGCCCGGGCCGCCGGTCTGCGCCCGGTGCCGGTCCCGGTGGACGCCGACGGCGTGAAACCGGCGCTGCTCGCGGACGCCTTCCGCGCCACGGGAGCCCCGGCCTTCGTCTGCCAGCCGCTCTTCCAGAACCCCACCGGTGCGGTGCTCGCCCCTGAGCGCCGCGCCGAGGTGCTGCGCATCGCCCGCGAGGCGGGCGCGTTCGTCGTCGAGGACGACTTCGTGCGGCGGCTCGTGCACGAGGACGCCGGGCCCCTGCCGCGCCCGCTGGCCGCCGACGACCCCGACGGCGTCGTCGTCCACGTCTGCTCGCTGACCAAGGCGACCTCGCCGAGCTTCCGGGTGAGCGCCCTGGCCGCGCGTGGGCCGGTGCTGGAGAGGCTGCGCGCCATCCAGGTCGTCGACACGTTCTTCGTGCCGCGCCCGCTCCAGGAGGCCGCGCTCGAACTCGTCGGCTCGCCCGCCTGGCCACGTCATCTGCGCGCCGTCTCCGCGGAGTTGAAGACCCGGCGGGATGCGATGACCGGCGCCCTCGCCCTGCACCTGCCGGAGCTGGCCCTGCCTTACATCCCCTCCGGCGGCTACCACCTCTGGCCCCGCCTGCCCGACGGGACGGACGAGTCGGCCCTGACCGCCGCGGCCCTGCGCGCCGGCGTCGCCCTCACGCCCGGCCGCCCGTACTTCAGCGCCGAACCCCCGGCCGCGCACCTGAGGCTCAGCTTCGCGGCGGTCGCCGGGACCGGAGAGATCGCGGAGGGCGTCCGACGGCTGCGCAAGGCCTGCGACGAGGTGCTGGGATAACCGCTCGACGCCCCCGCGGGCGGACTGCGAGCATCACGGACATGACCGACACGCCGAGCCTGCCCGAGGGCTACGAGATCTCCACCGACCCCGGCCGCGTCGACCGCGAGCGCGTGCACCACTGGCTGTCCACCGACGCCTACTGGGCGCTGGGGCGCACCCGGGAGAAGCAGGACCGGGCGATCGAGGGATCGCTCAACTTCGGCGTCCACGAGACGGTGTCGGGGGAGCAGGTCGCCTACGCCCGGGTGATCACGGACCGGGCGACCTTCGCCTGGCTGTGTGACGTGTACGTCGATCCGTCGGTGCGAGGCAAGGGCGTCGGCAGCGCGCTCGTGGCCGCCGTACGGGAGGAGATGCGGCAGTACGGGGTGCGGCGCGTTCTCCTCGCCACGCACGACGCGCACGGGGTGTACGCGAAACGCGGGTTCGCGCCGCTGGAACGGCCCGAGCACTGGATGGCGCTCATCTTCGGCGAGTGAGGGAGGGCGCACCCTCGGTAACTCGTAGGCAACACCTCTTGACCTGCGCACTTGCTGCGCCCACGATCGCCGCATGCCACTTCGGGTCACGTTCGTCGCCTCCGCGCGCAGCTCTCCGCTGCTCGCCGAGCGGTTCGAGGACGACCGGCCGCTGGACCAGGCCGGCTGGGGTGAGGTGGAGCGCCTCGCCCAGGAGCTGCTGCCGCTCGCCGCGGCCGAACTGCGCTACTGCTCGCCGACTCCGCGCAGCCGGTCGACGGGGGAGGGGCTCGGGTACGCGCCGCTGGTCCAGCTGGGGCTGCGCGACTGCGACATGGGCCGGTGGCGTGGGCTGACCCTCGGGGAGGCGATGGCTCGGCAGCCGGATGCCGTGGACGCCTGGCTCGCCGACCCCCGGGCCACACCGCACGGCGGTGAGTCGCTGGTCGACTTCATCACCCGTGTCGGCGGCTGGCTCGACACCCGGCCCGTCGAGGACGGCTGCCGGGTGGTGGCCGTGGCCGAGCCGTCCGTGATCCGGGCCGCCCTGGTGTACGTCCTGAAGGCGCCGCCCTCGACGTACTGGAACATCGACGTCCGCCCGCTGTCGACGACCGCCGTGACGGGCCGGGCGGGTCGCTGGAACCTGCGCTTCGACGGGGCGTCCCCTCAGCCCTCGCGCGCGTAGTCGGTCCGCAGGATCAGGTCCTTGGCGGGGCCGCCGACGTTCCACACCGTCCGCCAGTGGCCGAAGTCGTGGACGGTGAACTCGCCGCGGTAGAGGTCCGCCGCACAGGGGTGGGCGGCGACATGCCGGCCGGACGTCAGATCGAGGTCGTGGAACGGCCGCCCATCGGCGAACGTCACCTCCGCCGTGCCGCCCGGGCCCCGCAGGAACCACAGCGTCCGCTCGGCGGGCCGGGCGACGCCCTGCCAGACGAAGGTGCCCGACTCGTGGTGCAGCAGCCCGTCGGTCTCCCGTGCGCCGAGGCCGGTGGCATCCGCCTCACGCAGCGGGCCGAACTCGGTCACACCGGTGAACTCGCCTTCCGCGCCGCTCGCGAGATCCCGCACCGACCGTGACACCCGCCAGCGCCCGGCCAGATACGCCAGCGCGTCCGGCACTGGCCAGAACTCGCCCATGCTGCCCCGCTCTCCGTCCCAGCCGTTCCTGCGCGGCCCATTGACGCACATCCGCCCCCTCCCTATCTTGCCGTTCGAAGTACTGACCAATGTCTGATATTTCGAACACCCCTCTACCAGAGAGCCGCGGAGTATCCATGCCACGCACCGCCGCCCGCACCCGATGGAGACTGGGTCTCACGACCACCGCCCTCCTGACAGCAGCGGCCCTCGTACCGCCCCCCGCGCACGCCGAGGACGCCACCGACTACGCGATCACCGTCGCCCCGTCCACCCAGGGCGCGAAGATCGACGACACGATGTACGGCGTCTTCTTCGAGGACATCAACCGGGCCGCCGACGGCGGTCTGTACGCCGAGCTCGTGCAGAACCGATCCTTCGAGTACTCCACCGCCGACAACGGCTCCTACACGCCCCTGACCTCCTGGTCGGTGGGCGGCACCGCCCAGGTCGTCGGCGACACCGGGCGGCTCAACGAACGCAACCGCAACTACCTCTCCCTGGGCGCCGGTTCGTCCGTCACGAACTCCGGCTACAACACCGGCATCAGGGTCGAGCAGGGCAAGCGCTACGACTTCTCCGTGTGGGCCCGCGCCGCGAGCGGCAGCACGCTCACCGTCGCGCTGAAGGACGCCGCGGGCAGCCTGGCCACCGCCCGCCAGGTCGCCGTCAAGGGCGGCTGGGCCAAGTACAGGGCGACGTTCACGGCGACCCGTACGAGCAATCGCGGCCGGCTCGCCGTCGCCTCGGCGGACGCCGTCGCGCTCGACGAGGTGTCGCTCTTCCCGCGCGAGACGTACAAGAACCAGCCCAACGGCCTGCGCAAGGACCTCGCCGAGAAGATCGCGGCCCTGAAGCCGGGCTTCGTGCGCTTCCCCGGCGGCTGCCTGGTCAACACCGGCTCCATGGAGGACTACAGCGAGGCCTCGAACTGGCAGCGCAAGCGCAGCTACCAGTGGAAGGACACCATCGGCCCGGTCGAAGAGCGCGCCACCAACGCCAACGTCTGGGGCTACAACCAGAGCTACGGCCTCGGCTACTACGAGTACTTCCGCTTCTCCGAGGACATCGGCGCGATGCCGCTGCCCGTCGTCCCCGCCCTGGTGACCGGCTGCGGCCAGAACAAGGCCACCGACGACGAGGCGCTGCTCAAGCGGCACATCCAGGACACCCTCGACCTCATCGAGTTCGCAGGCGGCCCGGCGACCTCGACGTGGGGCAAGGTCCGCGCGCGGATGGGCCACCCCGAGCCCTTCCACCTGACCCACATAGGGGTCGGCAACGAGGAGAACCTCCCCGAGGAGTTCTTCGCCCGCTTCGAGCGGTTCCGGACGGCCATCAAGGCGAAGTACCCGGACATCACCGTCATCTCCAACTCGGGCCCGGACGACGCCGGCACGACCTTCGACACCGCCTGGCAGCTGAACCGCGAGGGCAAGGTCGACATGGTCGACGAGCACTACTACAACAGCCCGAACTGGTTCCTGCAGAACAACGACCGCTACGACTCCTACGACCGCGAGGGCCCACAGGTCTTCCTCGGTGAGTACGCCTCGCAGGGCAACGCCTGGAAGAACGGCCTGGCCGAAGCCGCCTTCATGACCGGCCTGGAGCGCAACGCGGACGTCGTCAAGCTCGCCTCGTACGCCCCGCTGCTCGCCAACGAGGACTACGTCCAGTGGCGGCCGGACATGATCTGGTTCAACAACCGGGCCTCCTGGAACTCGGCGAACTACGAGGTCCAGAAGCTGTTCATGAACAACGTCGGCGACCGCGTGGTCCCCTCCCGGGCCACCGGGACCCCGCACGTCAGCGGTCCCATCACCGGCGCCGTCGGCCTGTCGACGTGGGCGACCAGCGCCGCGTACGACGACGTGTTGGTCACCTCCGCCGACGGCTCGACCCTGTTCGGCGACGACTTCTCCGGTGACGCCTCGAAGTGGAAGCACAACGGCACCGGAAGCTGGAGCGTCCAGGACGGGGCCTACGTCCAGACCGACACCGCCGCCGAGAACACCATGGTCACGGCGGGCGACCCGGCCTGGAAGGACTACGACCTGCATGTGAAGGCCACCAAGAAGTCCGGCAAGGAGGGCTTCCTCGTCGCCTTCGGCCTCAAGGACACCGGCACCTACTACTGGTGGAACCTGGGCGGCTGGAACAACACCCAGTCCGCGATCGAGCAGGCCGTGAACGGCGGCAAGGGCACCCTCATGACGAAGGCCGGGTCGATCGAGACGGGCCGGGCCTACGACATCGACATCAAGGTGCGCGGCCGTCAGGTCACCCTGTTCCTCGACGGCAAGGAGTGGGGCAGCTTCACGGACGACAAGCCGGCCGAGCCGTTCCGCCAGGTCGTCACCCAGGACGCCCGGACCGGAGACCTGATCGTCAAGGTCGTCAACGCCCGGTCGGCCGAGGCCCGTACGGCCGTCGACCTCGGTGGCGCCAAGGTCGCCGCCACGGCCCGTGTCACCACGCTGGCCGCCGACGAGACGGCCGTGAACACCGAGACGGACACGCCGGTGACGCCGGTGGCGTCCACGTTCCGCGGTGTGGCGAAGAAGTTCACCTACACCTTCCCCGCCCACTCCGTGACGTTCCTGCGGATCAAGCAGAGCTGACATCCGGCCGCGCGGCCGGATGTCCCCCGGGGCGGTGGCCGCGCGGCGCCGTCACCGCGTGCGCGTCACCCGCCGGACTTCCACCCCGGGACCGTGGGCAGGACCTCCTCCGCGACACGCAGCAGCACCGCGTCGTCCGGTACCACTCCGTCCGCGCGCCACAGGGTGACGTCGAGGGAGCCGCCGCGGTCCTTCGGGTCCTGCGCCACGGTCACGGCCCGGGCCGGAACGCCGGGGCCGCTCTCGGCGTCCTCGCCGTCGAGGCGGAAGCTGATGCTGAGGGTGCGGGTCGAGTAGAGCACGCCCGGCCGGCCCAGTACCTTCTGCCGGACGGCGTCCGTCCCGAGCAGCGCCTCCGAGCCGGCCACCGGCAGGTCGTCGTAGGTCGCCGAGAGCGTCACGGTGTACGTCTCGAACTCGACCTGCGCCTGCGGGGTGGCGATCTTCCCGATGGAGCTGTCGCTGCCGGAGGCCGTCTTCGCGATCTCCGTCGGCGTGCCCAGCAGCGCGGCGAGGTCGGACCGGTTCAGCGCCTGGCACAACTGCGCGCCGGAGAGGTGCTTGCCCTTGGCGGCCGGGGTCTCGCTCTCGGAGCAGGTGGCCGGCTCCGGCTCGCTCCTCTCCTCGGACGACGTCCGGGCGAGCCCCCAGAAGCCCCCGCCGAGCGCCCCCACCAGCACCACCGCCGCGAGCGCCTGCCCCCATGCGCTCGAACCTTTGATGTGCCCGTCATTTTCCTCGGTCATGTCCCCCACCTGCCGTGATCCCCTGAAATGTGCCCGGGGACCTTACCCTGTGGTCATGGCCAGGACAAAGCTGGTTTTCCGAGGCGCCGTTCCGGCGGCGGCACGACTCATGCATGGGATTGCATAAACGTGCAGCGAAACGTATAGTCATGCCCTCTAAGGAGGAGGATCTATGGCGGTACGAGCGGCAGTGGCCGGAGCGAGTGGGTACGCGGGCGGGGAACTGCTGCGTCTGCTCCTGGCGCACCCCGAGGTCGAGATCGGCGCCCTGACCGGGAACTCGAACGCGGGACAAAAGCTCGGTGCGCTCCAGCCGCACCTGCTGCCCCTGGCCGGCCGAGTGCTCCAGGAGACCACCCCGGAGGTCCTCGCCGGTCACGACGTCGTCTTCCTCGCCCTGCCGCACGGGCAGTCCGCTGCCGTCGCCGAGCAGCTCGGCCCGGACGTGCTCGTCATCGACATGGGCGCCGACTTCCGGCTGACCGACGCCGCAGCCTGGGAGCGGTTCTACGGCTCCCCGCACGCCGGAACCTGGCCCTACGGCCTTCCCGAACTGCCGGGTGCCCGTGCCGCGCTGGAGGGGTCCAAGCGCGTCGCGGTGCCCGGTTGCTACCCCACCGCCGTCTCCCTCGCCCTCTTCCCCGCGTACGCGGCGGGCCTGGCCGGACCCGAGGCCGTGATCGTCGCCGCGTCCGGCACCTCCGGCGCGGGCAAGGCGCCCAAGCCGCACCTGCTCGGCAGCGAGGTCATGGGCTCGATGTCCCCCTACGGCGTCGGCGGCGGGCACCGGCACACCCCCGAGATCACCCAGAACCTCAGCGCGGCGGCGGGGAAGCCGGTCTCCGTGTCCTTCACGCCGACCCTCGCGCCGATGCCCCGCGGCATCCTCGCCACGTGCAGCGCCAAGGCCGCCGACGGCGTCACCGGCGAGTCCCTGCGCGCCGTCTACGAGAAGGCCTTCGCCGACGAGCCGTTCGTGCACCTGCTCCCCGAGGGCCAGTGGCCCGCCACGGCGTCCGTCTACGGTTCGAACGCCGTTCAGGTGCAGGTCGCGTACGACGCGGACGCCGGCCGGATCATCGCGATCAGCGCCATCGACAACCTCACCAAGGGCACCGCGGGCGGTGCCGTCCAGAGCATGAACATCGCCCTGGGTCTCGACGAGACCACCGGACTGACGACGATCGGAGTTGCGCCGTGAGTGTGACGGCAGCAAAGGGATTCACGGCGGCGGGCATCGCCGCCGGGATCAAGGAGAACGGCAACCCCGACCTGGCCCTCGTGGTCAACACCGGCCCCCGCCGCGCCGCCGCGGGCGTGTTCACCTCCAACCGCGTGAAGGCCGCGCCGGTCCTGTGGTCCGAGCAGGTGCTCAAGAGCGGCCAGGTGTCCGCCGTCGTCCTCAACTCCGGTGGCGCCAACGCCTGTACCGGCCCCAAGGGCTTCCAGGACACCCACGCCACCGCCGAGAAGGCCGCCGAGGTGCTCGGGCGGGGCGCCATCGAGGTGGCCGTCTGCTCGACCGGCCTCATCGGCGTCCTGCTCCCCATGGACAAGCTGCTCCCGGGCATCGAGACGGCCGCCGGGTCCCTGAGCGAGCACGGCGGTGAGAAGGCCGCCATCGCCATCAAGACCACCGACACCGTCCACAAGACGTCCGTCGTGGCCAAGGACGGCTGGACCGTCGGCGGCATGGCCAAGGGCGCGGGCATGCTCGCCCCCGGCCTCGCCACCATGCTCGTCGTCCTCACCACCGACGCGGCCCTGGAGAACGGCGTCCTCGACCGGGCCCTGCGCGCCGCCACCCGCACGACCTTCGACCGGGTCGACTCCGACGGCTGCATGTCCACCAACGACACCGTGCTGCTGCTCGCCTCCGGCTCCGCCGACGTCACCCCGGAGTACGAGGAGTTCGCCGAAGCCGTACGGCAGGTCTGCGACGACCTCGGCCAGCAGCTCATCCGGGACGCCGAGGGCGCCAGCAAGGACATCAAGGTCGAGGTGATCAACGCCGCGTCCGAGGACGACGCCGTGGAGGTGGGCCGCTCCATCGCCCGCAACAACCTCCTCAAGTGCGCCATCCACGGCGAGGATCCCAACTGGGGCCGCGTGCTCTCCGCGATCGGCACGACGAGCGCCGCCTTCGAGCCCGACCAACTGAACGTCGCCATCAACGGCGTGTGGGTCTGCAAGAACGGCGGCGTCGGCGAGGACCGCGACAAGGTCGACATGCGCTACCGCGAGGTGCATATCGTCGCCGACCTCGCTGCCGGGTCCGAGACCGCCACCATCTGGACCAACGACCTCACCGCCGACTACGTCCACGAGAACAGCGCGTACTCGTCATGAGCAGTGGAGCGACACGCAAGCACACCGCGCTGCCCAAGGCGCAGATCCTCATCGAGGCCCTGCCCTGGCTGGTCCGGCACAACGGCAAGACGGTCGTCATCAAGTTCGGCGGCAACGCCATGATCGACGAGGACCTCAAGGCCGCCTTCGCCCAGGACGTGGTGTTCCTGCACCACGCCGGCCTCAAGCCCGTCGTGGTGCACGGCGGCGGCCCGCAGATCAGCGCCGCCCTCGACCAGCACGGCATCGTCAGCGAGTTCAAGGCCGGCCTGAGGGTGACCACCGAGGACGCCATGGACGTCGTTCGGATGGTGCTGGCCGGGCAGGTGCAGCGCGAACTGGTCGGGCTGCTCAACCAGCACGGGCCGCTCGCCGTCGGCCTGACCGGCGAGGACGCGCACACCATCACCGCCACCAAGCACCAGCCCGAGATCGACGGCGAGCTGGTCGACATCGGGCGCGTGGGCGAGATCACCGCGATCGACACCGGCGCCATCGAGGCCCTGCTCGCCGACGGCCGCATCCCGGTCGTCTCCTCGATCGCCCGCTCCCAGGACGACGGACATGTCTACAACGTCAATGCTGATACGGCGGCTGCGGCACTCGCTGCTGCACTGGGCGCCGAAACCCTCATGGTCCTCACGGACGTCGAGGGCCTCTACGAGGACTGGCCGCACAGCGACGAGGTGATCAGCCGCCTCACCGCCACCGAACTGGAACGGCTGCTGCCGGACCTGTCGTCCGGCATGGTGCCGAAGATGGAGGGCTGCCTGCACGCCGTACGGGGCGGCGTCACCACCGCCCGCGTCATCGACGGCCGGGTCCAGCACTCGATCCTGCTGGAGATCTTCACCGACGAGGGCATCGGCACGATGGTCGTGCCCGACGAGTACGAGGGGGAAGCCGTATGACCGCCCATCAGGAGTACGCCGAGCGGTGGCAGGGCGCGCTCATGAACAACTACGGCACCCCGCTGCTGCCCTTGGCACGCGGCGAGGGAACCCGCGTCTGGGACGCCGACGGCACCTCCTACCTCGACTTCGTCGGCGGCATCGCCACCAACGCCCTCGGCCACGCCCACCCGGCCGTCGTCGAGGCCGTCACCCGGCAGATCGGCTCTCTCGGCCACATCTCCAACTTCTTCATGGCCGAGCCCACCGTCGCCCTCGCCGAGCGGCTGCTGCGTCTCTTCGGCCGGGACGGCAAGGTCTTCTTCTGCAACTCCGGCGCCGAGGCCAACGAGGCCGCCTTCAAGATCGGCCGGCTGACCGGGCGGACCCACATCGTCGCCACCGAGGGCGCCTTCCACGGGCGGACCATGGGCGCCCTGGCGCTCACCGGCCAGGCCGGCAAGCGCGAACCGTTCCTGCCGCTGCCCGGCGACGTCACCCACGTGCCGTTCGGCGACGCGCAGGCCCTGGCCGCCGCCGTCACCGACGAGACCGCGCTCGTCATCCTGGAGCCGATCCAGGGCGAGCTCGGCGTGGTCGTCCCGCCCGCCGGCTACCTCAAGGCCGCCCGGGCCATCACCGCCGCGACCGGGGCGCTGCTCGTCCTCGACGAGGTGCAGACCGGCATCGGCCGGACCGGGCACTGGTTCGAGTACCAGGCCCACGAGGGCGTCCTGCCCGACGTCGTCACCCTCGCCAAGCAGCTCGGAGGCGGACTGCCGCTCGGCGCGACCGTCGCCTTCGGGCGGGCCGCCGACCTGCTCCAGCCCGGCCAGCACGGCACGACCTTCGGCGGCAACCCCGTCGCCTGCGCCGCCGGGCTCGCCGTCCTCGACACCATCGAGAACGAGGGGTTGCTGGAGAACGTCAAGCGGCAGAGCGAGAGGTTGCGGGACGGAATCGAGGGCCTCGGCCATCCGTTGATCGATTTCGTCCGGGGTACGGGACTCCTCCTGGGTATCGTGCTCACCGAGCCGCTCGCGCCCCAGGTGCGCCAGGCGGCTCAGGAGGCCGGATTCCTGGTGAACGCGCCCGCCCCCGACGTCGTCCGGCTGATGCCGCCGCTGAACCTCGGCGACGACGAGGTGGACGCGCTTCTCGGGGCGCTGCCCGGCATCCTCCAGGCAGTGAGCGGGGACGGACGAACCGGGGAATGAGACGACGATGAGCCAGGCGCAGGACCACGGGCAGCCGGGGGCGAACGGGCCCGCCGTGCCGCAGACCCGCACCGCCCGCCACCGCCGGATCGTGGACATCCTCAACCGGCAGCCGGTCCGCTCGCAGAGCCAGCTGGCGAAGCTGCTCGCCGACGACGGGCTGAACGTCACGCAGGCGACGCTCAGCCGGGATCTGGACGAGCTGAACGCGGTGAAGATCCGCAACGCCGACGGTGACCTGATCTACGCGGTGCCCAGCGAGGGCGGGTTCCGTACGCCCCGGGCTCCGCTGGGCGGGTCGGCGAAGGAGGAGCGGATGAGGCGGCTCTCGCAGGAGCTGCTGATCTCCGCGGAGGCCTCGGCGAACCTCGTGGTCCTGCGGACCCCTCCGGGGGCCGCGCAGTTCCTGGCCTCGGCGATCGACCAGGCCGAGCTGCACGACATCCTGGGGACGATCGCGGGCGACGACACGCTGATGCTGATCAGCAGGGACCCGACGGGTGGGCAGGCCCTGGCGGATCATCTGCTGAGGCTGGCGCAGAACGGGCACGCGCCGTAGGGGTGCGGGCGGGTGTCCGTGTGCGGGTGGTGTGCGGCTGATCGCGCAGTTCCCCGCGCCCCTGAGGGCCGTGGCGGTTGCGCGGATGGTTGTGTGCGGGTGGTGTGTGGCTTGTCGCGCAGTTCCCCGCGCCCCTGGGTCGGCTCAGCTGCGGGCATGCGTGCCGCTGGGGGCGGCGCCCGTCCCAAGGAGAGCGGCACCCCGCTACGCCGGGCTGCGGACCCACCCCGGCCCCAGCCACAAACTCACCCCAGCCGCGCCGCCAACCCCCCGGTGCACCGCACCTCGTCGCCGGCCGTGATCAGCAGCGCCTCCACGTCCGGCAGGGACTCCAGCCAGGCCAGCCCCTCCCGCGAGCCCATCGCGAACGCCGCCGTCGCCCAGCAGTCCACCCACGTCAGCCGAGGGCCCACCACCGTGACGGACACCAGGTCGGTCACGGCTGAACGCCCCGTCCGGGGATCGACGATGTGGTCCCCCCGCTCCGCCGTACCGGACGTGGCCACGGACAGTTCCGACACCCCCGCCGCGGAGACGACCGCCGCCAGGCCCCCCGGCCGCAACGGGTCGGACACCCCCACGCGCCACGGCCGCTGCCCGCCCGGCGTCCCGAGCAACTGCACGTCCCCGCCGCCGTTGAGACTCACCCCACACACCCCGGGCACCTCCGCCAGCAGCCGCGCCGCCCGCTCGACCGCCCAGCCCTTGACGATGCCGGTCGGGTCGAGCCGGCCCTGGTACGACGTGCTGAACCAGCCCTCGCTCAGATGCTCCGCCTCCGCGGCCAGTTCCAGGACCTCGGCGACCTCGGGATCGCACTCCGCGACGGTCACCTCCCCGCGCTGCAGCCGTGAGATCTGGCTGTCCTCGCGGTACGTGCTGAACACCTCGTCGACCCGGTGCAGCCCGGCGACGGCCTCGTCGAGGGCCGCGCGCACGACGGCCGGTTCCCCGCCGCGGACGTCGAAGGAGAAGACGGTCCCCATCGTCTCCTCGGCATGACGTACCGCGGCGGGAGCCTGTGCGGAGTCCGCCACCGCGTCAGCCACCGGCCTGGTCCAGCGCCGACTGGAGGGACTGCTTGTAGCCGGCGCTGGTGTACGTCGCACCGGACACGGCGTCGATCTGCGCGTTCCCGGCCGCGACGGCCGCCTGGTTGAGGCGGGGGACGGACGAGGAGGTGATCTGGTCGCTGCGGCCGCCCTTGGGCGCCTGGACCGCCTCCGCCTTGGTGATCTTCCCGCCGGTGACGGTCACCCGGACCTGGACCGGCCCGTACTGCGTCTGCGCCGGCTTGCCGGTGAGGGTCTGTGTCGCGGCCTGGCCGCCGCCCGAGCCCGCGGCCTGGGAGGAGCCACCGCCGGCCGGAGCCTTGTCCAGCGCGGACTGGAGGGACTTCTTGTACGCGGCGCTGGTGTACGTGGCGCCCGAGACCGCGTCGACGTCCGCGTTCCCGGCCGCGACGGCCGCCTGGTTGAGGCGGGGCACCGAGCTGGCGGTGATCTGGTCGCTGCGGCCGCCCTTGGGCGCCTGGACCGCCTCCGCCTTGGTGATCTTCCCGCCCGCGACGGTCACGCGCACCTGGACCGGCCCGTACTGCGTCTGCGCGACATCGCCGGTCAGCGTCTGCGCGCCACCCGAGCCCTGCTGCGCTCCGGCGGACGCCTTCGCCTTGTCCAGCGCGGACTGGAGGGACTTCTTGTACCCGGCGCTGGTGTACGTGGCGCCCGAGACCGCGTCGATCTCCGCGCCCTGCGCCGCGACCACGGCCTGGTTGAGGCGGGGCACCGAGCTGGCGGTGATCTGGTCGCTGCGGCCGCCCTTGGGCGCCTGGACCGCCTCGGCCTGGGTGATCTTGCCGTTGCTCATTGTCAGACGGACCTGCACGGCGCCGTACTGCGTCTGCGCCGCGTCACCGGTGACCGCGCCGTTCACGCCGCCCTGCGGGGCCTGCCCGGCCGCCGCGGGCGGCGCCTGACCCGCTGCCTGGGCGGAACCCGGGTCGGAGGCCGGCTTCAGCGACAGCAGCAGCACGATCCCGGAGACGGTGGCTGCGCCGGCGAGCACGGCACGCCGGACGGGGTGAGACTTCCTCATCGTTTCCCAAACTCCTGAAGGGCTGTTGGTGTCCCGTCGCTCACATCTCGAACGACTCGTGATGGATACGGCGGGCGGGCACGCCCGCGCCGCGCAGTGCCTCGTAGACCGACTGGGCGAAGCCGGGCGGCCCGCACATGAAGACGTCGTGGTCGTCGATGTCCGGGATCTTGCGCTGGAGGGACTCCGCGGAGATGTCCGGGCGTTCCCCGTCCGGGCTGTTGACCGCGTACATCAGCCGTGCGCCGCGCTCGTCGGCGATCTTGGCGAGCTCGCCCCACAGCGCCAGGTCCTGGGTGGTGTTGGCCCGGTAGAGAAGGGTGATGTCGCCGGACGCGCCCGGCAGCGTCTCGAACAGCGCCCGCATCGGGGTGATGCCGACCCCGCCCGCGACCAGCAGCACCTTGCCGCGGCTGCGGCGCTGGGCGGTCATCGCGCCGTACGGGCCCTCGGCCCACACCTTGGTGCCGGGCTCGAGGTCACGCAGCCGGGAGGTGTGGTCGCCGATCGCCTTGACCGTGATCCGCAGCATGTCCGGGCGGGGCGCCGCCGACAGGGAGTAGGGGTGGGAGCTGAAGCGCATGCCCGGCGCCTTGAACCGCCAGCGGAAGAAATGCCCGGCCTCCGCGCCCATCCGGTGCAGCTTGCGCCCGCTGATCAGCACGGACACGATCCCCGGGGTCTCCTCGATGACCGCCGCGACACGCATCCGGTGGCGCAGGTTGAGCCGGATCGGGGTGAGGATCCGGTACCAGACGACCAGCGCGGTCACCACGCCGTACAGCCCGTACCAGAAGGTCTTCGCGGCGGGCTCGACGGCGAATTCGTTGCCGGTGGTGATCTGGTGCCAGAACGTCAGGTACACCGCCGCGTACGTGAGCAGGTGCACGTGGTACCAGGTGTCGTAGCCGATCATGCGGCGGACCCCGCCGATCGACAGGATCCCGATGAGGAACAGCAGGCCCGTGCCGATCGCGGCCTTGCCCATGTCCGGCAGCTGGTTGATGGAGTCGGTCGTCTGCTGGACGATGTCGCCGAGTCCCTTGCCCGCCTGGAGGGCGTAGCCCCACATGATGAGGAAGACGTGGGCGAGGACCAGGCAGAGCGTGTAGCGGCCGGTCATGGCGTGCCAGCGCGCGACCCGGTCGGTGCCCACCCGGCGCTCCAGCGCGGGCACCCGGGCCATCTGGAGCACGACCAGCGCCATGAGGTAGCCGGCGAGCAGACCGGTGATCCGGCCCGCGGCCAGGATCTTGCTCGTGTTGTCCGCGAGGGACGGTGTGTTGTCCCACCACAGCCACAGCACGGCCGCGGCTCCGGCCCACAGGGCGATCAGCAGCGGGACGGCCGGGGAGCGGCGCGGGCGGATGCGGCGCATCGTCTGGCGGCGGGCGGCACGTCCGCCTGCGAGCGTGGTGGTCACGGTTCCTCCGTGGGGACTTGACCCTTGGCCCACAGATACGTGCCGCGACACGGGAGTGTTCAGCCGCGTGCCGAGTCGGATGCGGACAGGAGTGACCGCCGGTAACACTCACCGCCGGTCGCCGGCCCGTCAGAGGCGGGTGACGGCCGTGCTCCCGCTCCGCGTCCCCACCGCGATGTGCGGCCGCCGCGCGGGGTCGGCCCAGCGCAGGATCCGCCGCATCGCGTCCCCGGAGACGGAGACACAACCGGCCGTCGCCCCCCGCCCGTTCACATGGAGGAAGATGCCCGCGCCCCGCCCCCGCACGGGACGCTGGTAGTTGAAGCCGATGACGAGCGCGTGCGCGTACTGCGCCCGGTACGTGATCAGGTGCTCGGACTCGGCGGCCCGGCAGTCGGCCGCGCGCGGCTCGGTCCAGCGGTTGTAGGAACGGGAGTCGTTGTCCTGGCACCACCAGGAGTCCTGGTGCACCCGGCGGTAGGGATAGACCGTCCCTTGCGGCGCCGCCTTGATGCCGAAGGCGTACGGCAGGCCGTAGAGGCCGGTGGGTGTGGTGTTCGTCCCCTGCTTGCGCGAGGCGCCGGCGGCGAGGCCCTTCGCCCCGAACCGGGCGGGTGCGGAACCTCTCTTGATCCAGCGCCCGCCCTCGCGGTTCCACCAGGTCACCGTGCCCGTCGTCGAGGCCCGCTCCGGGGCCACCGCGGTGATCAGCTGGGTGCCGCCGCCGGTGTGCGCCATCCGGGCCGGCAGCGGCGGCGCCGGGGCGGGCGGCGCGGCGCCGAGCACGGCCAGGGAGCAGAGGGCGAGGGAGGTGGCACCGGGGCGCATGTCTCAGACGGTAGAGGGAGGCAGCGGCAGCGGCAGCCCGGGTAGTCCGTCCAGGCTCGTGGCGATGTGCTCCTTCTTGGTGAAGTAGGCGCTCAGGGAAGCGTCGTCCTCGCGGGCGAAACGCTTGCCGTGCAGATCCCGGTCCTCCTCGTACGCCATGAAGGGCACCCCGTACCCGCAGGTGTCGCGGACGAGTTCGGCGGTGACCACGATGATCGCCCGCAGGCCGTGCGGCGTCGGGTCGATGTCCGGGAAGTGTGCGAGCAGTTCGGCGAAGCGGGGGTCGTCGCGGAAGACCGGTTCCCCCCTGCCGTGCACGCGCACGATGTTCGGCGGACCCTGGAAGGCGCACCACATCAGGGTGATCCGCCCGTTCTCCCGCAGATGGGCGATGGTCTCGGCGTTGGAGCCGGCGAAGTCGAGGTAGGCCACGGTGAGCTCGTCCAGCACCACGAAGGAGCCCGTCAGGCCCTTGGGGGAGAGGTTGACGGTGCCGTCGGAGGCCAGGGGTGCGGTGGCGGTGAAGAAGACCGGCTGCGCCTCGATGAAGGTGCGGAGCCGGCCGTCTATGCGCTCGTGAGTCTTTCCCATGTCGAACGATTATTGCCGTAAGTCTTTCGGCCGTCTAAGGAATTGCGGGTCCGGTCACCTCTGCCGGACCCCGCGGGCAGGCGTCCGCGTGGCCGCCCCGGCCGGCGCTCGCACGGGGCGGCCACAGCGCCTGTCATCTCACTTGGTGAGCGTGCAGGCGGCCAGGGAGTCCAGGCCGGCCGGCTTCTCGGCCGTGCGGCCGATGGCCGTGGCGATGCGGTTGACGGTGGAGATCCGCTTGTCCTCCAGCGGGCCGAGGATGGCGTTCTGGACGAAGTTGGGTCCGCCCTGGCCGACCGTGTCGACCAGGCGCTTGTTGGCCTCGGCGATCTGCGTGTCCAGCAGCGTCAGGTTCCGGTCGACCTCGGCCTGGGCCGAGGCGGGGATGGCCGGCAGCTGGGAGGCGACGTCCGGGCAGCTGATCGTGCCGGCACCGGCGTTGCCCGCCTCGCCCGCACCCGCGCCGCCCTCCTGGGCGCCCCCGCCGGCCTCCGCGCCCGCGCCCGCCTCGGCACCCGCGCCGCCCTCTTCGGCGCCCGCACCGGCTCCGGCCTCACCGCCCGCCTCCGCACCGGCACCGGCCTCCGCACCGGCGCCCGCCTCGCCACCGGCAGCCTCGCCCGCTCCGGCGCCGCCGCCGGCGTTGAGCTGGCAGGCCGCGAAGGCCTCCAGGCCCTCGGGCTTCTCGGCGGCCCGCCCGATGGCAGTCTCGATGCGGTTGAGGGCGGCGACGCGCTTGTCCTCCAGCGGGCCGAGGATGGCGTTCTGGACGAAGTTGGGCCCGCCCTGGCCGACCGTGTCGACCAGGCGCTTGTTGGCCTCCTGGATCTGGGTGTTCAGCTGGGCGAGGTTGCTGTCGACCTCCGCCTTCGCCGAGACGGGGACCGCGGGCAACTGGCCGGTGACGTCCGGGCACGAGATGGTGCCGGGGCCCGCCAGCGTCCGGGCGTTCTCGGCGCCGCTGTCGGGCGTCTCCCCGGCGAGGGCGAAGCCGGCGATCACGGTGCCGGACAGTGCCACCGCGGCGGCGCCGCCGATGAAAGCGACGCGACGCTTGTTGTACTTCGGAAGAGCCCTGGACATGCGGATGCCTCACTAGGGGTCGGGGGTGTCGTGGGTGTCGTGACGCGGCGCCTGCGTTCGGCGAGAGGTACGGGTAAGCGGTTTCCCGCGTTCAAGAGATCTTCAAATTCCTCACGCCTGACCGGAAACCGCTCTCCGAACCTGTCGAATTGACGAATCATGCAGAGGACTGAATACTCATGCATGACGGTGAGGCACATCCACACCCCTTGAGGAGCACGCAGGTGAGCAGCAACAGCGGTGACGTCCGGCTCTGGGGCGGCCGTTTCGCCGACGGTCCCGCCGAGGCCCTGGCGAAGCTGTCCGCGTCCGTCCACTTCGACTGGCGGCTCGCGCCGTACGACATCGCCGGTTCGCGTGCCCACGCGCGCGTGCTGCACAAGGCCGGCCTGCTCACGGCCGACGAGCTGACCCGCATGATCGCCGGGCTGGACCAGCTGGAGGCGGACGTCGCCGACGGCTCCTTCGTCGGCACGATCGCCGACGAGGACGTCCACACCGCTCTGGAGCGCGGCCTCCTGGAGCGCCTCGGTCCCGACCTCGGCGGCAAGCTGCGCGCCGGCCGCTCCCGCAACGACCAGGTCGCGACGCTCTTCCGCATGTACCTGCGCGACCACGCCCGGATCGTCGGCGGCCTGATCGCCGAGCTCCAGGACGCACTGATCGGCCTCGCCGAAGCCCACCCGGACGTGGCCATGCCCGGCCGTACGCACCTCCAGCACGCCCAGCCCGTCCTCTTCGCCCACCACGTCCTGGCCCACGTCCAGTCCCTCTCCCGGGACGCGGAGCGGCTGCGCCAGTGGGACGCGCGCACGGCGGTCTCGCCCTACGGCTCCGGCGCCCTGGCGGGCTCCTCCCTCGGGCTCGACCCCGAGGCGGTCGCGAAGGACCTGGGCTTCGAGCACGGCTCGGCCGGCAACTCCATCGACGGCACGGCCTCCCGGGACTTCGTCGCCGAGTTCGCCTTCATCACGGCGATGATCGGGGTCAACCTCTCCCGGATCGCCGAGGAGGTGATCATCTGGAACACGAAGGAGTTCTCCTTCGTGACCCTGCACGACGCCTTCTCCACGGGCTCGTCGATCATGCCGCAGAAGAAGAACCCGGACATCGCCGAGCTGGCGCGTGGCAAGTCGGGCCGCCTCATCGGCAACCTGACGGGCCTGATGGCCACGCTCAAGGCCCTCCCGCTCGCGTACAACCGCGACCTCCAGGAGGACAAGGAGCCGGTCTTCGACTCCATCGACCAGCTGGAGGTCCTGCTCCCGGCCTTCACCGGCATGATGGCCACCCTCACCGTCCACCGCGAGCGCATGGAGGAACTGGCCCCGGCCGGCTTCTCCCTCGCCACGGACATCGCCGAGTGGCTGGTCAAGCAGGGCGTCCCGTTCCGCGTGGCCCACGAGGTCGCCGGCGAGTGCGTCAAGGTCGCCGAGTCGCAGGGCAAGGAGCTGGACGCCCTGACGGACGAGGAGTTCGCGAAGATCTCCGCGCACCTCACTCCCGAGGTCCGCACGGTCCTCAACGTCCCCGGCGCCCTGGCCTCCCGCGACGGCAGGGGCGGCACGGCCCCGAGCGCGGTCGCCGTCCAGCTGGCAGAGGTGAAGGCGGACGTGGCGGCCCAGCACGAGTGGGCGGTGGCCAAGAACCAGGGCTGAGGTCATCGCCCTCGGGGGCGCGGGGCTGTATCGATGTGCGGCTCCGCCGCGTGGGCGCGAACAAGCGCGGACGATCGACGACCCGCATTCGCCGAAACACCGCGACGGTCGAGCTCAAAGGCGAAGGTCATTGCTGTAGGCGCCAAGCACCCCTTTTGCCGGGTTACGTTGGTCGTCAGCCGTCGACCGAACGGAGCCACCGATGCCCTTCGCCCGCCTCGCGAACGCCACAACCCCCACCTGTCACATCGGCCTTGGCCTCGCCGCCGTAGGACGCCCCGGCTATATCAACCTCGGCCGAGACGAGGACCTCGGAGAGGACCGCAGCGTCGAAACGCTGCGCACCCGCACCCATGAACTCCTCGACGCCGCCTACGCCCAGGGCGTCCGCTACTTCGACGTCGCCCGCTCCTACGGCCGCTCCGAGGAGTTCCTCGCCGACTGGCTGAGGGACAGGCCCGGCCTCGACGACATCGTCGTGGGCAGCAAGTGGGGCTACACCTACACCGCCGACTGGTCCACCGACGCCGAGAAGCACGAGGTCAAGGACCACACGCTCGCCACCTACGAACGGCAGCGCGCGGAGAGCGACGCCCTGCTCGGCGACCGGCTCGACCTCTACCAGATCCACTCGGTGACCCCGGACAGTCCGGCCCTCACCGACAAGGAACTGCACGCCAAGCTCGCGGAAGCCGCCGCGCAGGGCCTCACCGTCGGCTTCTCCACCAGCGGCCCCGCCCAGGCGGACGCGATCCGCGCCGCCCTCGCCGTGACCGTCGACGGCGAACCCCTCTTCCGTACCGTGCAGTCCACGTACAACGCGCTGGAGACCTCGGCCGCCCCCGCCCTCGCCGAGGCGCACGACGCCGGGCTCACCGTGATCGTCAAGGAGGGCATGGCCAACGGCCGGCTCGCCGGGCCGCACGCCCCGGACGTCGTCAAGGAGATCGCCGAGCAGGCCGGGCTGGGCTGCGACGCCGTCGCCCTGGCCGTGATCCTCCGCCAGTCCTGGGCCGGTGTCGTCCTCTCCGGCGCCGCCACCACCAACCAGCTCGCCTCGAACCTGCACGCGGCCGTGGTCGACCTCGACGACGACCAGCTGAGCCGCCTCGCCACGCTGGTGGAGGAGCCGCCCGCGTACTGGGAGCGGCGCGCGCGGCTGCCCTGGCACTGATCACCGCTTCTTTCACACCGACGCCCCCCATCGTGAGTCACGCGCGCCCCGAGTGAGACATTGATGTCTCATATGGGGTATCGTTGTCTCATGGCTTTCGATCCCGAGCACGTGCTGCGCGCCGCCGCGGCCCTGCTGACCCGCAAATCCACCGCGACCATGGACGAGGTCGCCAAGGCCGCCGGAATCAGCCGGGCCACGCTGCACCGCCACTTCGCGGGGCGCGACGCCCTCGTCCGGGCGCTGGAGGCGCTCGGCATCGCGGAGTGCGAGGCCGCCCTGGACGCGGCCCGGCTCGACGAGGGCACGGCCGGCGAGGCCGTCCGCCGGCTGGTCGGCGCCATGGAGCCCGCCGCCGGGCTGCTCGCGTTCCTCTACACCGAGAACCAGCTGTTCGAGGGCGAGGAGCAGAACGCGGGCTGGGCCCTGATCGACGACCGGATCTCCGCGCTGTTCCGCCGCGGGCAGCTCGACGGAGAGTTCCGCATCGACCTCACGCCCGCCTGGCTCACCGAGGCGCTGTACGGCCTGATGGCCTCCGGCGCCTGGATGGTGCACAGCGGCAAGGGCGCCCCCAAGGACTTCCAGCACATGATCGTCGAGCTGCTGCTCGGCGGCGCACTCAGGAGAGAGGAATCATGACCAGCACCCTGCAGCCGACGATGACGACGGAGGCCGTGAAGCGCCCGGGCCGCTGGCTCGCGCTCGGCGTCCTCGTGCTCGCCGTGCTGCTGGTGGCCGTCGACGCGACCGTCCTCGGTCTCGCGACCCCCTACATCAGCGAGGACCTGCAGCCCTCCGGCACGCAGCTGCTGTGGATCGGCGACGTCTACTCGTTCGTCATCGCCGGTCTGCTCGTCTCGATGGGCAGCCTGGGTGACCGAATAGGCCGCAAGCGGATCCTGCTGATCGGTGCGACGGCGTTCGGCGCGATATCCGTGTTCAACGCCTACGCCACGACACCCGAGATGATGATCGTCGCCCGGGCGCTGCTCGGCGTCGCCGGCGCGACCCTGATGCCGGCCACGCTCGCCCTGATCCGCAACCTCTTCCACGACCCGCGCGAGCGCAGCCTCGCTGTCGGCATCTGGGGCGCCACCGCCTCCGCCGGTACGGCCGTCGGCCCGATCGTCGGCGGGTTCCTGCTGGAGCACTTCTGGTGGGGCTCGGTCTTCCTGATCAACCTGCCCGTGATGGTCGTCCTGGTCCTCGTCGGGATCAAGCTGCTGCCCGAGTCGCGCACCGAGAATCCCGGTCCCTGGGACCTGGTCAGCGTCGTGCTGTCGCTGGTCGGCATGATCGGCGTCGTGTACGCGATCAAGAAGGTCGCCACGCACGGCTTCGCGTGGAGCGCCCTTGCCGCGGGTCTGCTGGGTGCGGCCGCCCTGTACGGGTTCGTCCGCCGCCAGCTCAGGCTGCCGACACCGCTGCTCGACATGCGGCTGTTCCGCCACCGCGGCTTCAGCGGGGCGGTGCTGGCCGACCTGCTGACCATCCTCGGCCTGTCCGGGCTGGTGTTCTTCCTGTCCCAGTACCTGCAACTCGTCCAGGGCAGGCGCCCGTTCGAGGCCGGGCTGGCCGAACTGCCCGCGGCGATCGGCGCGGTGGTGGCCGGACTGATCGCGGGGCGCGCGGCCCGGCGCTTCTCGGTGCGGGCCGTGGTCTCCGGCGGCCTCGCGGCGATAGGCCTGGCTCTGGCCGCGCTGACGGTGCTCGACCAGTCCACGGGCTACCCGCTCCTCGGGACCGCGCTGCTGGTGGTCGGCGTGGGCGCCGGTTTCTCGTTCACCGTGACGGCGGACGTGATCCTCTCCAGCGTGCCCAAGGAGCAGGCGGGCTCGGCCTCCGCCGTGTCCGAGACGGCGTACGAACTCGGTGCCGCGCTCGGTATCGCCGCGCTCGGCTCGATCGTGACCGGCGTCTACCGCGACTTCACCGGCCCCGCGGGCACACCGGCCGCGGCCCACGAGTCACTGGGCGGCGCCGTCGAGGCGGCCACGCAGATGTCCGCCCACAACGCCGCGACGATGCTGGACGCGGCCCGCACGTCCTTCGTCGACGGCCTCGCCCTCGCGGCTGGCGTGGGCGCGACAGTCCTGCTGGCAGCGGCGGTGGCAGCGTGGTTCCTGCTACGGGGCCAGAAGCTGGAAGACAGCGCATCAGAACACGCGTAGGACCCCCGCCCTCTCAGGGGCGCGGGGAACTGCGCAAAGCGGGCACGGGGTCCTTCATGGCGACGCCCCTGAGGTCACGCCCCCAGGGGCGCGGGGAACTGCGCGACACGGCCACGGGGTTCCCCCCAACGACGCCCCCAGGGGCGCGGGGAACTGCGCGACAAGCCCCCACTCACCCGCAGCCGCCGACACTCCCCGGCAACCCGAGACCACCCGCGCCCCCGAAAAACCTACGCCGCTTCCTTCGCCTTGCTCGCGTACATGTCCACATACTCCTGCCCGGACAGCCGCATGACCTCGGCCATCACCGAGTCGGTCACGGCCCGCAGCACATACCGGTCCCGGTCCATCCCCTCGTACCGGGAGAACTCCATCGCCTCACCGAACCGCACCGTGACCTTCCCTGGCCGAGGCAACCCCGCCCCACCCGGCTGCAACTTGTCCGTGCCGATCATGGCGAACGGCACCACCGGCGCCCCCGTCATCAGCGTCAGCCGGGCGATTCCCGTCCGCCCCCGGTACAGCCGCCCGTCGGGCGACCGCGTCCCCTCCGGGTAGATGCCGAACATCCGGCCTTCCTCCAGCACCCGACGCCCGGTCATCAGCGCGGCGACACCACCCCGGCCACCGTCGCGGTCCACCGGGATCATGCCGACGCCGGTGAAGAACCACGCCATCAGTCGGCCCTTGAGGCCCTTGCCGGTCACGTACTCGTCCTTGCCGATGAAGACGACCTGACGGTCGCAGACCAACGGCAGGATCATCGAGTCGATGAACGTCAGGTGGTTGCCGGCCAGGATGACCGGGCCATCGCCGGGAATGTGCTCCGCACCCTCCACCTGTGGGCGGAACATCAGGCGCATGGCCGGGCCGAGCACTGCCTTGATGAACGCGAAGCGGGACAACGGGCCCTCCGGTGTCAAGGGATCTGTATGAGTCTGTGCAGGTGAGGACGATACTCGTGGCCCCGGTCATCGCGCACATCGGGCACGGCGACTTCACCGAGGCCTTACGCACTGTTGACGCGTGTTTACCTGCGGTGGCGCGCCGCCGACGACGCGAAACAGGGCCGACACGATGTGACGCACCTCGCCCCGGGGCTCACCGGACGCGTTCCCAGAACAGCCGCACCGAATCGAACGGACGCGACGAACCGTCAACTCGTCCTCCCCACCAGCCACTACGACATCCGACATCACCCGCGTGTTCCGCCCGGGGTCTCCCACTCGTCATGTACGCGCCCCTACGATCGGCCCGCACTGACGAGCCGAACGGCCAGGGAGGACGCTCATGGGAGCGCAGGAGTCGAACGAAGAAACGAGCGGTACCGGACGGCGGGCCCTGCTCGGCGCGGCGGTGCTCGGCGCCGGCGGAGCGGTCCTCGGCATGGCCGGCCCGGCGCGTGCCGACGCCACCCGGCACGGCGGCGGAGTGCGGAGCCTGCCCAAGCCGACGATCATCGGTCACCGCGGCGCCAGCGGCTACCGCCCGGAGCACACCTTCGGCTCGTACCAGCTGGCCCTCGACCTGGGCGCCGACATCGTCGAGGCGGGTGACCTGGTCCCGACGAAGGACGGTCACCTGGTCTGCCGTCACGAGCCGGAGATCGGCGGCACCACGGACGTCGCCGACCACCCCGAGTTCGCCGGCCGCAGGACGACCAAACTGCTCGACGGCGTCTCCACCACGGGCTGGTTCACCGAGGACTTCACGCTCGCCGAGCTGAAGACGCTGCGCGCGGTCGAGCGCATCCCGGCCAACCGCCCGCACAACACCCTCTACAACGGCCGCTGGGAGATCCCCACCTTCGAAGAGGTCCTGAGGTGGCAGGACGAGCAGACCCGCAAGCGGGGCAAGCAGGTGTGGATCTACCCCGAGCTCAAACACCCCACCTACTTCCGCAAGCAGGGCCTGCCGCTCGAGGAGCGCGTCGCCAAGCTGCTGCGCACGTACCGCAAGGACCGCCGCACCTCCCCGGTCATCCTCCAGTCCTTCGAGCCGACCAGCGTCCAGCGCCTGCACAAGCTCGTCGACAACCCGCTGGTCGTCCTGCTCTCCTCGGCGAACTCCCGGCCCTGGGACTTCGTCGAGACCGGCGACCCGCGCACCGTCGCCGACCTGGTCAAGCCGGCCGGTCTCAGGGAGATCGCCTCCTATGCGCAGGGCATCGGCCCGACCCTGGACCTGGTCATCCCGCGCGACGCCCAGGGCAACCTCACCCGGCCGACGACCCTCGTCCCCGACGCGCACAAGGTCGGCCTCATCCTCCACCCGTACACCATGCGCAACGAGAACCCCTTCCTGCCCGCGAACTTCCGCAAGGGCATGGACGCGGACGCCTACGGCGACGTCTTCGGCGCGTACCAGGCGTACTTCGCGACCGGCATCGACGGCGTCTTCACCGACCAGCCCGACACGGGTCTGCTGGCCCGCGCGGACTTCACCGGCTGAGCGCGGTCGACGACCGAGCACGTCAACATCCGGGCTCACACCCCCCGGTCGAGTGAGCTTCGGCCGCCCGGGCAACCCGCCTCCCGGGCGGCCGCGTCGCTCCGCATATGACGCACGACCTGGTCACCGCCCTGCGCCCGCTGCTCACCGCCGAGGCCTCCGCGGAGGCATATTCCGCCGGAACCGAGCCGGGCGACCTGGAGCAGGCGGTCTGGCTCCGGCTCCTGGAGCGCCTCGACGCCGAGGACCCGCCGGCCGACCCCCAGCGGTGGCTCCGCCGCGCCGTCCGCGCCGAGGCCCGTCGCACCCGCCGTACGAGCCGCCTCGAACAGCCGTACATCGCCGAACCCGTCGACGACGGGGAGCGCGATCCCGAACAGCTCGCCCTCGCAGCGGCCCGCGGCCGGGCCCTGCGCGAGGCCGTGCGCCGCCTCCCGGGCCGCTGCCCCCGGCTGATGGAGGCCCTGCTCTCGCCTGAAGACCTGACATACCGGGAAATCGCAGGGGAGTTGGGTATCTCACAGGGGAGTCTTGGGCCGGAACGTTCCAGATGCCTGGGATGTCTCCGGAGATTGCTCTCGCCGGAGGTTGCGGCCCGCTGAGGACGGGGATAGGAGTGGGGAACGACAGGTGATCAGATGAGCGGGAGGCGTGCGCACATGGGCATGAGCGTGACCATCTCTGCGGCGACCGAGCAGGACGCGGAGCAGATCTTCAGACTGCAGTACCTGTGCTTCCAGCCGGAGGCGGCGCTGTACGGGAACTACCGCATCGACCCGCTCGTCCAAACCCTCGACTCGGTCCGCGAAGAAGTCGCGCGCGACTGCGTCTTCGTGGCCCGGCTCGGCGAGGAGGTCGTGGGCTCGGTTCGCGGCGCGGCCACCGAGGACGGCGCCGCCGCGATCGGCAAGCTCTGCGTCCACCCCCGCCTCCAGGGCCACGGCATCGGCGCCCGACTCCTCCGTGCCGCCGAATCGGCCCTGGCCGGCCAGCACGGCGCCACCCGCTTCCGCCTCCACACCGGCCACCGCAGCGAGGGCAACCTCCGCCTCTACCGCAGGGTCGGCTACGAGACGGTGGGCACCTCCCAGGGCGCCGACGGCGTACCGGTGATCATCCTGGAGAAGCCGGCGAGCACCTACGCGGCGACGGCGTGATGATCGGCCTCCTTTAGGGGCGCGGGGAACTGCGTGACGAGCCACCGACGGCCCGCGGCCGCCTGACGCGTCTCAGGCGGCATCCTCCTTGGGCGCACCCTTGCGCAGCCAGTAGATGGCGGACACCGGCAAGAGCACGGGAATGAAGAGGTACCCCATCCCGAAGTCCGACCACACGGTCGCGTCCGGGAAGGCGGACGGCTCGACCAGGGTCCAGGTCCCCACCGTCAGCACTCCGACCAACTCGGCGACACAGCACGCCAGGGCGACCTTCCGTGCCGTCTCCCCACCCCGCACCAGCGTGTACGTGATGAACCCGTACACGACGCCCGCCACCGCCGACAGCGAGTACGCGAGCGGCGCCCGGTCGAACTCCGTCGCGATCTGATAGGCCGACCGCGACACCGCCCCCACGACCATCACGCCGTACAGCCACACCAGCAGCGTGCCCGGACCGCTGATCAGCCGGCGCCGGCTCACCTCAGCCTCCCCAGATGTCATGGAGACGCACCTCCAGCACCGCCAGCACGACACCGCCGGCGGCGACGGTCACCGAACCCCACCGGGTCCGCTCGGCCAGCGACATGAACCCGGCCGCCGGGATGCACGCGAACGCCCCCAGCAGATACGCCACGAAGATCGTCGTGCCCTGCTCCGGCTTCTCGCCCTGCGCGAGCAGCACGATCCCCACCACCAGCTGGATCAGCGACAGCAGCGTGACCACGGCCATCCCGATGAAGTGCCAGTCCTTCGTCGGCTGGTCGCGGTAGGCCGCCCAGCCGCACCAGGCGGCGAGCAGCAGCGCGGCGACGCCGGTCACCAGCGTCAGGGCATCAAGCATGCTGCGACCTTATTACGGCCGAAAAGGCCCGATGCTTCCGGCCCTGGCCTGCACCGTAGGGTCGAGGACATGACGATCCACGCCCAGGCCCTGCTCTTCGACAACGACGGAACCCTCGTCTCCTCCCTCGCCTCGGTGGACCGCTGCTGGACGCGGTGGGCGGGGGAGTACGGGATCACGGCGGAGCAGTTCGCGCGGGTCGAGCTGCACGGCCGGCCGGCCGCCGAGATAGCCGCCGACCTCCTGCCCGCCGAGCTCGTGCCCCAGGCCGTCGCGCGGATCGAGGACCTGGAGGTGGACGACGTACCGAACGACGGGGTGCACCTGCTGCCGGGCACCCGGGCCTTCCTCGACGTGCTGCCCGCCGAGCGCTGGGCCGTGGTCACCTCCGCCACCCGGCGGCTGGCCGAGGCCCGGCTCGACGCCGTCGGCATCCTGCCCAAGACCCTCGTCGCCGCCGACGACATCACGCGCGGCAAGCCCGACCCCGAGCCCTACCTGCTCGCCGCCCGCGCGCTCGGCGTCGACCCCGCGCACTGCGTCGTGTTCGAGGACGCCCCCGCGGGCCTCGCGGCCGGACGCGCCGCCGGCATGACCACCGTGGCGTTGACCACAACCCACCAGGCCCACGAACTGCGTGCCGACCTGGTCGTCGAGAACCTGTCGGCCCTGTCCGCACTGGTCACCGACCAGGGCGTGGAGATCTCCCCGCGCGGCTGACAGGCCGCGACCTCCGTCCACCGCTGTCCAGCATCCGGACAGCGGAGGGCCGGTCAGGACCGTACACATGTTTTACTGACGGCATGACCACGACGAGCTACCGCATCCCCGCGACCGAGGCGACCATGACGCCCGGTGCTCGTTGTATGTGTCGAATGTGCGCCTTCTAGAGGGCCCCTGCACCACCCCTGAGCTCGCGCCCCGAAGCGAGACGCGGCCTGTCCGCACGCCCTGAGCGCTGCGTGACCCGAAGCCGCCCCGCGCACATGTTCTCCCCGGTTCCACTCCCTAGCGAGAACCGTGTCGCGTCCCTGACCGAATGCACCTGTGCCCGGGCACACCCACGCCCGCGCACTCGACAGTGACGGAATCCCAGTGATCACCACCTCGGGCCTGACCAAGGTCTACCGTGCACGCGGCCGCGAGGTCACCGCCCTGGACGGCGTCGACCTGCACGTCCGTGAAGGCGAGGTGTACGGCGTCATCGGCCAGTCCGGCGCCGGCAAGTCCTCGCTCATCCGCTGCGTCAACCTGCTGGAGCGCCCCACCTCCGGCACCGTGACCGTCGCCGGGCAGGACCTCACCGCCCTGGCCGGCCGGGGCCCGCGCGCCGGAAAGGAACTGCGCCGGGCGCGCAGCCGCATCGGCATGGTCTTCCAGCACTTCAACCTGCTGTCCTCCCGGACCGTCCAGGACAACGTCGAGCTGCCGCTGGAGATCCTCGGGAAGTCCGGGAAGGAACGCTCCCGCAAGGCGCTGGAGCTGCTCGACCTGGTGGGCCTCGCCGACAAGGCCTCGTCCTACCCCGCGCAGCTCTCCGGCGGCCAGAAGCAGCGCGTCGGCATCGCCCGCGCCCTCGCCGGCGACCCGAAGGTGCTGCTGTCCGACGAGGCCACCAGCGCCCTCGACCCCGAAACCACCCGCTCGATCCTGGCGTTGCTGCGCGACCTCAACCGCCAGCTCGGTCTGACCGTCCTGCTCATCACCCACGAGATGGACGTCGTGAAGTCGGTCTGCGACTCGGCCGCGCTGATGGAGAACGGGCGCATCGTCGAGTCGGGCACGGTCAGCGAGCTCCTCGCGACCCCCGGCTCCGAACTCGCCTCGGCGCTGTTCCCGCTCGACGGCGAGGCCTCCGGCGAGGACCGCACGGTCGTCGACGTCACCTTCCAGGGCGAGAGCGCCACCCAGCCCGTCATCTCGCAGCTCGCCCGCACCTACAACATCGACATATCGATTCTCGGCGCGGCCATCGACACCGTCGGCGGCCTCCAGGTCGGCCGGATGCGCATCGAACTGCCCGGCCGCTACGAGGACAACGTCGTGCCCATCGGCTTCCTGCGTGAACAGGGCCTCCAGATCGACCTCCCGGGCCACGAGTCCGAACTGGTGAAGGAAGGTGCGAAGTGACCTGGTCCGAGATGCAGCCCCTGCTGGAGCAGGCGTGTTGGGACACCCTCTACATGGTCGGCTGGTCCACGCTCATCGCCGTCGTCGGCGGACTGCCGCTCGGCGTCCTGCTGGTCCTGACCGACCGCGGCGGCCTGCTCCAGAACCTCGCGGCCAACAAGGTCATCGGGCAGGTCGTGAACATCGCCCGCTCCCTGCCCTTCATTATCCTGATGGTCGCGCTGATGGGCTTCACCCGCTCGATCACCGGTACGACCATCGGCGTCGAGGCGGCCATCGTGCCACTCGCCGTAGGCGCCATCCCGTTCTTCGCGCGCCTGGTCGAGACGGCCGTCCGCGAAGTGGACCACGGGCTCGTCGAGGCCGTGCAGTCCATGGGCGGCAACACCTGGACCATCGTCCGCAAGGTGCTCGTCCCCGAGTCCCTGCCGTCGCTGATCTCCAGCACCACCACCACGATCGTCGCCCTCATCGGCTACTCCGCCATGGCGGGCACGGTCGGCGCCGGAGGCCTCGGAGACATCGCCATCCGGTACGGCTACCAGCGCTTCGAGACCCAGCTGATGTGGATCACCGTGGCGATCCTCGCCGTCGTCATCTCGGTCATCCAGTTCGCCGGCGACTACGCGGCCCGCTCCCTGCACCGCCGCGGCGCCCACTCCGGCCCCGCCCCCAAACTGCGGCTGCTCAAAGCCGCTTCCTGATCTCCTCGTCCACCCACGACGAGGTCGCACCACTCGCAAGGTCATAAGGAAAGGCACTTTTCGTGCGTAACACCGCCAAGATCACCACCGCCGTTCTCGCCGCCGGAGCCCTCACCCTCGGGCTCAGCGCCTGCGGCGCGGACAGCTCCGACACCGACGGACCCCTGATCGTCGCCGCCAGCCCCGTCCCGCACGCCGAGATCCTGAACTTCGTCAAGGACAATCTGGCGAAGAAGGAGGGCCTCGACCTGGAGGTCAAGGAGTTCACCGACTACGTCACGCCGAACACGGCGACGCAGGACGGCTCCGTCGGCGCCAACTACTTCCAGAACAAGCCGTACCTCGACGACTTCAACAAGAAGAACGGCACCGACATCGTGCCCGTCGTCACGGTCCACCTGGAGCCGCTCGGCCTCTACTCCCACAAGGTCAAGAAGGCCGACGACCTGAAGAGCGGTGCGACCGTCGCCATCCCCAACGACACGGTCAACGAGGCCCGCGCCCTCAAGCTCCTCGCCGCCAACGGGCTCATCACCCTCAAGGCGGGCGTCGGCAACGAGGCGACCCCCTCCGACGTCACCAAGAACCCCAAGAACCTCACGTTCAAGGAGCTGGAGGCGGCCCAGACCCCGCGCTCCCTCGACGACGTGGACGCGGCCGTGGTCAACGGCAACTACGCCATCGAGTCCGACCTCAAGCCCGCCAAGGACGCCCTCGTCCTCGAGTCCCCGAAGAACAACCCCTACGGCAACTTCCTCGCCGTGAAGAAGGGCCAGGAGGACGACCCGCGCGTGAAGAAGCTCGCGAAGCTCCTCACCTCGCCCGAGGTCAAGAAGTTCATCCAGGACAAGTACGCCGGCTCGGTGCTCGCCTCCTTCTGAGCCCACGCCCGGCACCCGCGCACACGGGGTCCTTCCCCCCACCCGGTGGGAAGGGCCCCGTGGTGCGGATCAGTGCGTTCATGCTGCATGCTGGGCAGTTCAGCATGCCCTGAAGGTTCACCGAAGGTTACGGAGCGGCGCATGACGAGCACCTTCCCCAACATCTCCATCAGCACGGAGCGGTTGGTGCTGCGTCCCCTCGACGAAGACGACGTCCCCTCCCTGGCCGCCATGATGAACGACGAACAAGTGGCGGCCTGGACCTCCGTCCCCCAGCCCTTCACGGAGGACGGCGCCCGCACCTGGATCACCGAGTACGCCCCCACGCAGCGCACCGAGGGACACGGCATCGACTTCGCGATCACCGAGTTCCTCACCCAGCGACTGGTCGGCGTCATCCAGCTCTCCAAGACCAACTGGCACGTCCGCTCCACCGAGCTGTCGTACATCATCGCCCCCTGGGCCCGCGGCGAGGGCTACGCCTCCGAGGCCGCCCTCGTCACCGCCCAGTGGCTCTTCACGGACCAGAAGTTCGAGCGCATCGAACTGCGCACGGCGGCCGACAACACCGCCTCCCAGCAGGTCGCCCAGAAGATCGGCTGTATCAGCGAGGGCGTGCTGCGCAACGCCTGTATAGCCCGGGCCCGTGCCGAGGACGGCGCGTGGACCGACGTACGCACGGACTTCATCGTCTGGAGCCTGCTCCCCGAAGACCTGGAAGGCGTCGGCGAACAGCTCCGCGACGGTTTCACGTCCTTCGGCGACTGGAACTGACCGCACCCCCCGGAGGACGACGGTGACGACGACACCGAAACTCCCTCCGACACCTCCACCGGGTACCCTCACGGAGCCCGCCCCCGGGTTGTTCCCCCACCACGCCACGCAGACGACCTGCGAAAACCCCTGGAGACTGACGACGATGGCCGACCGGGTCACGGTGATCGGCTGGGACGGTTCGCCGCTGACCGCAGCGGCGAGCGCCGCCCTGGGCGCCGCCACGCTCGTGGCCGGTGCCGCCCACCACCTGGCGCTCCCCGAGGTGCCCGCCGGGGCCGAGCGCATCCGCCTCGGCAGTGTCGCGCTGGCCGCCCGCCGCATCGCCGCCCACCGCGGCACGGCCGTCGTGCTCGCCGACGGCGACCCCGGCTTCTTCGGCGTCGTCCGCACCCTGCGCGCCCCCGAGTTCGGACTCGAGGTGGAGGTCGTCCCCGCCGTCTCCTCCGTCGCCGCCGCCTTCGCCCGCGCGGGCATGCCCTGGGACGACGCACAGGTGGTCGTCGCACACCCCCGCACCCTGCGCCGCGCGGTCAACGTATGCCGCGCCCACACCAAGGTCGCCGTCCTCACCTCACCCGGTGCCGGGCCCGCCGAACTCGGCCTGCTCCTCGAAGGAGTCCACCGCTCCTTCGTCGTCTGCGAGGAACTCGGCACCGCCCGCGAACGCGTCTCCG
The DNA here is from genome assembly GCF_019733245.1 of Streptomyces sp. WAC04114. Taxonomy (NCBI): domain Bacteria; kingdom Bacillati; phylum Actinomycetota; class Actinomycetes; order Kitasatosporales; family Streptomycetaceae; genus Streptomyces; species Streptomyces sp. WAC04114. Next base: position 2,794 of record NZ_JAIGQA010000044.1, on the reverse strand, counting down.
TCGTCACCTCCGACAAGGCCGCCGACCACACCTGGCGCGACCCCAACGTCGTCATCGTCCTCGGCGGCCCGGCCGGGCCCGGCACCGCGGGGGAGACCGGGGGCTGGATCTCCGGCCGCGACCCCTCCACCGGGCCGCGCGGCTGGACCCTGCCCGCCGACGCGTACGGCGCGGACCTCGGCGAGGGTGAGACCCAGCTGCTGCGCGCCTCCCAACTCGCCCACCTCGGGCCCCGCGTCGGCGACCTGGTGTGGGACATCGGCTGCGGCAGCGGGGCCTTCGCCATCGAGGCCGCCCGCGCCGGTGCCGCCGTCCTCGCCGTCGACAGCGACCTGGCCGCCTGCGCCCGCACCGACGCCGCCGCCCGCCGCCTCGGCGTCCAACTCCAGATCGTGCACGGCACCGCCCCGCACATCCTGGAAAACCTCCCCGAACCGGACGTCGTCCGCGTCGGGGGCGGGGGAGCGGCCGTCGTCTCGGCGGTCGCCGACCGCCGTCCGCAGCGCATCGTCACGCACGCCGCGACCCGCGACGCCGCCGAACTCATCGGCCGCGATCTGACCGAGCACGGCTACGGCGTCGAGTGCGCCCTGCTGCAGTCCGTCGAACTCGACACCCGGGCCTGGGCGGAGAAGGAGCGGAGCGTCGCGTTCCTGCTCAGCGGCGTGCTGCCGCGACGCGGCGCCTGATCCCGCCACCGTCCCCGTGATCGGGTTGTCGTACTGCGCGCGGTAGGCTGGCCGATCGCTGCACCGCACCAGGACGCCCGACGCTTCGTCGGTCAATGTCCGGAAAACCCGCCCGTTTTGGGGTGTGTGTGGTACGGCAGAACCGGAGGACGCGCAACGTGGCGCAGTCCACAGCGGAACCGTCGCGGATCAAGCTGCCGTGAAGGTGCTACGGCCGCAACAATGCCAGTGAATGGCTTTGTCGCCTTTTCCGGGCGGACCGTTCGTGCCGCTGGGGACGCACGCTCGTTCTTCACTGCGGGGCGGTCGGTGCGCCGTTCCGGGCGAGCAGGTCGTAGGAGCACTAACCGATGGGCGAGGGGTACGCATGACCGACACCGGCCAGGTCCCGGGCGAGGGACTGCCGGAGAGCGCAGGCATGGTGGAGCACCCGGGCACCTCCGCGCCCGGTGCGTACACCTACCTCTCCGAGACCACCGCCGAGACCGAGGACGAAGACCTGCTGCTGCCGGGCGCCCAGGGCGCCTGGGGCAACGAGGTCCCGCCGCCCGCGCCGGAGCCGGTCCTGGAGACCGTCCACCAGCCGGGCCCGCACGAGATCTCCGGCCGCGACAGCGGCTCGGTCGACCTCAGCGCGGTCCGTCTGCCCGACCCGCCGCCGATCCCGCCGGTCTCCCCGCGCAGGCCCCTGCACCTCGGCCCGCCGCTGCCGGACAGCTCCGCCAGCCCGGTCCGCTCGCTGGCCGACCGCGGTCCGGCGGACGCGCCCGTTCGCCAGCCGGTGCCCGCCTCGGCGGGCCCCGAGTACCTCGACGGCCCTCGCGCCCCCGAGGCGGCGGCGTCACAGCCCGCCGCGCCGTGGGGCGCGCCGGTCACGAACCCGGCGCCGGTGAGCGCCGGGGTGGCGCCTGCGGAAACGGTTGTTCCGGCAACGGAACCGGCGGGCACGGCCCAGGCGGTCGCGCCCGGCGGCACGGCGGACGCGGCGACGGCTGTGGCGGCGGACGTGACAGCGGATGTGACGGCGCAGACCAGCCACACGACCCCGCCGGTACCGACCCAGGCACAGGCCCCGGCACAGGCACAGTCACCGGCCGAGGCAGAGCAGGCCGCGAGCGAGCCGGCGGCCACCGCCGAGACCGGTGAGGCCCCGACGGCTGACCCCGCAGGAGCGGGCGTCGGTCCGGAGGGACCCCAAGTCGCCGTCGCGGAGGAGGTCATGCCCACGCAGGTGGACCCCGCGGAGCTGGGCGTGGACGCGGTGGCGGGCCAAGTGGCCGCCGCCCAGGCAGGGCTGGCCGCCGTCGGTGAGGCCGCCCCTGCTGCCGCCGGTGCCGTCGAGGCCGAGGCGCCCGAGGCCGGGTACGCGGCTCCCGGGCAGAGCATGGCCGTAGCGGGCGATCCCACCGGGGCCGTTGCCGCTCCGGAGGCCATCGCACAGCCTGCTTCAGCGCCCGAGCCGGTCGTGGCCGGACAAGTCCCGGACGTCTCCGCCGAACAGGCTCCTGCGGTCGCCGCCGAGCAGGCCGTCGCACCGGTCCCCGCCCCCGAGGCGGTTCAGGTTCCCGAGGCGGTTGTCGCCCCGGAACCGGCCGAACCGGCCGCCGTCGCGCCGCCCGAGGCCCCCGGTGTGGAGGCTCCCGCCCAGGTTCCGGACGCCGCGGCGCAGGCCCCCGAGGCGGCGGCCCCGGCGACCGACGTTGCCCCTGCTCCCGAGGCCACCGCACCGGTGCCGGACGCCACTGCCGCAGAGGCTGCGCCTCAGCCGCAGCCCGAGCCCCCGGCGGCACCTGACGCCGCGCCAGTCGCGCAGCAGCCCGAGCCGACGGTTCCGCAACCCACCACGCTCGGCCATGACGCTGTCGCCCCGGCCACCGACGCTGTCGCCACCCCTGAGCCGGTCCCGGCCGCCGAAGCTGTCGCCACCCCCGGGCCGGTCCCGGCGCCCGAGGCCGCGGCCACTCCGGCCGCCCCGGAGCCGGTGGCCCAGGCCGCCGTCCCTGCGGAGGCACCCGCTCCTGCCCCCGTGGTCCCGGAAGCCCCGGAAGCTCCGGAAACCCTGGAAGCGACCGCCCCGACCCAGCCTCCCGCGGCAACGGCGCCCC
>NZ_JAIGQA010000441.1:0-235 GCF_019733245.1 Streptomyces sp. WAC04114 | reverse complement strand
GGCCAGCCCCAGACCGGTGCCACCGTAGCGGCGGGTGGTGGAGGCATCGGCCTGGGAGAAGGCGTCGAACATCCGCTTCTGGTCGGCCGCGGCGATGCCGATGCCGGTGTCGGCCACCTCGAACCGCAGCCATGGCGCCTGGTCTGCCGGTGGCCTGGCCGGGGCCGGGCCGGCACGGAGCACGACCTCGCCGGATTCGGTGAACTTCACCGCGTTGGACGCCAGATTGAGCAGG
>NZ_JAIGQA010000440.1:0-250 GCF_019733245.1 Streptomyces sp. WAC04114 | reverse complement strand
CCTGAGCGGCGAGGTGCTGCCGACCGGGCCACCCGGCCCCCGGATCGACAGTGCCCGAGCGGCCCGAGGATCCGGTCGGGACCGGATCGGGCACGGCACCCGCAGGGCCCTCCCCGGAGAAGCCCTGAGCGGCGAGGTGCTGCCGACCGGGCCACCCGGCCCCCGGATCGACAGTGCCCGAGCGGCCCGAGGATCCGGTCGGGACCGGATCGGGCACGGCACCCGCAGGGCCCTCCCCGGAGAAGCCCTG
>NZ_JAIGQA010000043.1:0-50194 GCF_019733245.1 Streptomyces sp. WAC04114 | reverse complement strand
CCGCCGCACCGACCGCCGTGACCCGCCCCCGTACACCGGAGACAATGAGCCCGTGCACTACCGCATCCTCGGCACCACGCAGGCGCTTCGCAGCGACGGGACCGTCGTTTCGGTCGGTGGGGCGCGGTTGCGTGCGCTGCTGACCGTGCTCGCGCTGCGGGCCGGACGGACCGTGCCCGCGGGGCTGCTCGTCGACGAAGTGTGGGGCGGGCAGCCGCCCGCCGACGCGTCCGGCGCGCTGCAGGCGCTGGTCGGGCGGTTGCGGCGGGCGCTCGGGGCGGACGCGGTCGCCTCCGTCGAGGGCGGCTACCGGCTCACGGCCGCCCCCGACGACGTCGACCTGCACCGGTTCGAGCGGCTGGCCGACGAGGGGCTGCGGGCCCTGGCCGACGGCGACCCCGCCAAGGCCGTCGTGGTCCTCGACGACGCCCTCGCCCTGTGGCGCGGCCCTGCCCTCGCCGACCTGCCCGACCGCACCGCCGAGGCGGCCCGCCGGGACACCCGCCGCCTGGACGTGCTGCGGGCCCGCCACACCGCCGCCCTCGCCCTCGGCCAGGCCGAGCAGTCCCTGCCGGAACTGACCGCCCTGTGCGACGGCCACCCCCTGGACGAGCCCCTCCATGCGCTGCGGCTGCGCGCCCTGCGGGACGCCGGCCGCGCGGCGGAGGCACTGGACGCCTACGAGGACGTCCGACGCCTCCTCGCCGACCGCCTCGGCGCAGACCCGGGGCCTGAACTGCGTTCCCTGCACGCGGAGTTGCTCCGGCTGGGGGACACACCCGGGCCCGCGCCGGCCCGGTCCGCCGGTAACCTCCGAGCCCGTCTCACCTCCTTCATCGGCAGGGAGACGGACATCGAGACCATCCGCGGGGACCTCGCGGCGGCCCGTCTGGTCACCCTGCTCGGGCCGGGCGGCGCGGGGAAGACCCGGCTGTCGCAGGAGGCCGCCGAGGCCGTGCGCGCGACCATGCCCGGCGGCGTGTGGCTCGCCGAACTCGCACCCGTCGACGACCCCGACGCCGTACCGGAGGCCGTGCTCACCGCCGTAGGGGCCCGCGAGACCGTGCTGTACGGTGCCGGCGCCGAGGGCATCCGGGCGGCTGTCGCGGACCGGCTGGACGATCCCGTCGAACGGCTCGCCGAGCACTGCTCGCGGCCCCGCATGCTGCTGATCCTCGACAACTGCGAGCATGTCGCCGACGCCGCCGCCCGGCTCACCGAGGAGCTGCTGGCGCGCTGTCCGGACCTCACCGTCCTGGCCACCAGTCGCGAACCTCTGGGCGTACCGGGGGAGTTGCTCCGCCCGGTGGAGCCGCTGCCCGAGCCGGTCGCGCTGCGGCTGCTCGCCGACCGGGGTGCGGCGGCCCGGCCCGGCTTCCGGATCGAGGACGACCCCGGGGCGTGCGCCGAGATCTGCCGGCGCCTCGACGGCCTGCCGCTGGCCATCGAACTGGCCGCCGCCCGGCTGCGCGTGCTCACCCCCCGCCAGATCGCCGACCGGCTCGACGACCGCTTCCGTCTCCTCACCTCCGGCAGCCGCACCGTCCTGCCCCGGCAGCAGACCCTGAGAGCCGTCGTCGACTGGTCCTGGGAGCTGCTCGACAAGGACGAACGCGACGTCCTGCGGCGGCTGTCGGTGTTCGCCGGCGGCTGCGACCTGCCCGCCGCCGAGGCGGTGTGCGGACCGGCCGCCCTGGAAGCGCTCGGCTCCCTCGTCGACCGCTCCCTGGTCGTGGCCGCCCCGCCGGACGGTTCGGCCGGCGGGGAGATGCGCTACCGGCTCCTGGAGACCGTCGCCGAGTACGCCGGTGAACGGCTGGACGAGTCCGGGCAGCGCGCCGACGCCGAGCGCGCCCACCTGACGTACTTCCGTGAACTGGCCCGCCTGACCGACCCGTTGCTGCGGGGCCCCGGCCAGCTCGCCGCGATCCACCGGCTGGAGCGGGAGTACGAGAACCTGCGGACCGCGCTGCGCCACGCCGTGGCCCTGCGCGACGAGCAGGAGGCGCTGTGCCTGGCGTTGTCCCTCGTCTGGTACTGGCAGATGCGCGACCTGCGCATCGAGGCGCGCAACTGGTGCCGTGAGGTCATGACGCTCGGACCCGACCCCTTCGCCGAGCCCGTCCGCCCGGCCGTCGCGGTGTGGGAGCGCTGCACCGACGCCCCGCCCCCGATGACCGGCGAGGTCCTCGCGGAAGCCCGGCGCGGCATCCACCTGGCCCATCTCGCCTGCATGGACACCGAGCTGGACGCCTGGCAGAACCCGCGCTCCCAGGAGAAGCTGCGCGCCATCGCCCGGACCTACGAGCCCGGCCTGCCGCAGAACTGCCGGCTGCCCGGCCTGCTTTGGTTCTTCGCCGTGATGCTGACCGGCGACATGGACCGGCTGCGCGTCATCATCGACGCGTCCATCCGCACCTGCCGGCAGACCCCGGGTTTCGACTGGGAGCTCGCCTCCGGCCTCCAGATGCGGGCCAACTTCCTCGCCAACCGCACGGACTGGGCGGGCGACGCCGCCCGTGACGCCGACGAGTCGCTGGAGATCTACCGGCGCATCGGCGACGCCTGGGGCACCGCCGAGGCCCTCTCCGCCCGCGCCGAGGCCCATGAACGCCGGGGTGACTACGCCCTGGCCGCCGCCGACTACGAGGCGGCCATCGGGCACGCCGAGCATCTCGGCGCCCGCGCCCAGGCGGCCGTCCTCAGCGCCCGGCTCGGCAGCGCCCTGCTGGAGGCCGGCGAGGGCGAACGCGGCGAGCGGCTGCTGCGCGAGGTGATCGCCCAGCACGAGGAGTCGCACAGCGAGGCCATGCCCGCCGCCCGGCTGTTCCTCGCCGGCCGGCTCGGCATGACGGGCCGTGCCACCGAGGCGCGCGAGCAACTGCGGCGGCTGCGCCAGGACTTCCGCATCGCCCACTTCATCGTCTTCGACACGTTCATCCTGGCGACCGAGGCATGGCTGGACGCCGCGGAGGGACGGTACGAGGACTGCCTGGAGCGGATCCGCAAGGGGATCGAGCGGGCCGCCGACCCGCTGTCCGAGGCCATCGCACCCCATATGCGCTCGAGTTACCTGGTCATCGGTGCCCGTGCGCTGGCCGCCCTCGACGGCGGGCGGCGTGCCGCGGACGCGGCCCGCTGCCTCGGTGCCTTCGACACCCTGCTGCCGCCCGGCCACGTGGCCCAGTCGCAGGAGCGCGAGACCCGCGAGCAGGCGGAGCGGCACACCCGGGCGCTGCTGGGCGACCAGGTGTACGAGGCCGCGTACGCCGAGGGCGGCGGCCTGTCCATCGAGGAGGCCACCGCCCTGCTCTGACGCGGATCGGACCGGTCCGTCCCGGTCAGCTCTTGGTGCGGAACTTGTGGATCGCGACGGGCGCCATCACGGCCGTGATCGCCACCGACCAGCCGAGCGTCACCCACAGGTCGTGCGCGACCGGACCGCCCACCATCAGACCGCGCGCGGCGTCCGCGAGCGTGGACAGCGGGTTGTAGTCGGTGAAGGCCTGGAGCCAGCCGGGCATGGACGTGGTCGGCGCGAAGATCGACGAGCCGAACTGGAGCGGGAACAGCACCAGGAAGCCCATCGCCTGCACGGACTGCGCACTCTTCATCATCACGCCCAGGGTGAGGAACACCCACATGATCGACGAGGCGAACGCGGTGGACAGCGCGACGGCCGCGAACAGCCCGGGCCAGTTGGTGATCTCGAACCCGACCGCCACGGAGACGATCATGAGGACCGCGGTCGCGAACAGCATCCGCAGCAGTTCCACCGAGATCTTCGCGAACAGCACCGAGCCGCGTCCGATGGGCAGGGACCGGAAGCGGTCCATGACACCGGAGTTGAAGTCCTGGCTGAAGCCGGTGCCGACGCCCTGGGACAGCGTCATGCTCATCATCGCGATCATGCCGGGGATCACGTACTGCACGTACCGGTCCTGCCCGCCGCCCAGCGCCTGCCCGATCGAGCCGCCGAACACGAACACGAACAGCAGGGTGAAGATGACCGGCATCAGCAGCGCGTCGGCCATCGACTCCGGGTCCTGGCGGATCCACAGCAGGTTGCGGCGGACGAGGGCACCGGTGTGCCGCATGTGCCCGCGCAGCGAGATGTGGGCGTCGTCCTTCGTCACGGGGGTGGGGACAGTGGCGGCGCTCATACGGTGACCTCTTCGCGGTCCTCGGCGGGCGTGGCGTCCTGCGGGGCACTGGCACGGTGGCCGGTGAGGGACAGGAACACCTCGTCCAGGCTGGGCAGTTCGGTGGTGACGGCGGCGAGTGTGATGCCGCGGGAGGTGACGGCGCACACGACGGCGGTGAGCTGCTCGTCACTGAGGATCGGGACCAGCAGGGTGCCGGAGGCGGCGTCCACGGTGGTGGTCGCGAGCCCGGTGATGCCGAGCTCGTCCAGGTATCCGGCGAGCGGCCGCAGGTGCACGGCGTCGGCCGGCCGGATCCGCAGGGTCCGCCCGCCGACCTTGGCCTTGAGCTCCTCGATGCCCCCGCCCGCGACGACCTGCCCCTTGTCCACGACCGTCAGCTCGGAGGCGAGCTGCTCGGCCTCCTCCATGTACTGCGTGGTCAGCAGCACGGTCACACCGTCGCCGACCATGGCCTTGACCTCGTCCCACACCTCGTTGCGGGTGCGCGGGTCGAGCCCGGTGGTCGGTTCGTCGAGGAAGAGGACGGCGGGCCGGCCGATCATCGAGGCGGCCAGGTCGAGCCGCCGCCGCATGCCGCCGGAGTAGGTGCTGGCGGGCCGTTTGGCGGCCTCGGTCAGCGAGAACCGCTCCAGCAGCTCGTCGGCCCGCCTGCGTGCCTCCTTGCGGGGCAGGTCGAGCAGTCGGCCGATCATGTACAGGTTCTCCCAGCCGGGGAGCTTCTCGTCGACGGAGGCGTACTGCCCGGTGAGGCCTATCACCCGCCGCAGCTGCCGCGGCTGCCGTACGACGTCGTAGCCGGCCACCGTGGCCCGGCCCGAGTCGGGTGCCAGCAGCGTGGACAGGATCCGCACGAGGGTGGTCTTCCCGGCGCCGTTCGGTCCGAGCACCCCCATCACGGTGCCCTCCCGCACCTCCAGGTCGACCCCGTCCAGAGCCTTGGTCTCCCCGTAGTGCTTCACCAGCCCCCGCACGGTCACAGCGGCGCCGCCGGTTCGTGTGTCGATTCGCGTCATGAGACAGACGGTCTCAGTGCCCACCGACAAATCACCGACAGGCCGCCGACACCCCCTGTCGGTGGTACCGGCGGCGGGATGCTCCCGGCGGAAAGGGAACAGCCCGTCGGCTGGGGGAAGGCCGACGGGCTGTCCGTGGTACCGCTGTGGCTCTCTAGGGGACGAGGTACCGCTGTGGCTCTCTAGTGGACGGAGTTCTCCTCCTGCGGGAACGTTCCGCCGACGACCTCGTCGGCGAACGCCTTCACCGCGTCGCCCATCACCTCACGCAGGTTGGCGTACTGCTTCACGAACTTCGGCACCCGCCCACCGGTCAGGCCCAGCATGTCCGTCCACACCAGCACCTGCGCGTCGGTCTCGGGGCCCGCCCCGATCCCCACGGTGGGGATGTGCAGCACCCGCGTCACCTCGGCGGCCAGCTCCGCGGGGACCAGCTCCAGCACCACCGCGAACGCGCCCGCGTCCTGCACGGCCTTCGCGTCCCGCAGCAGCTGCTGTGCCGCCTCCTCGCCCCGGCCCTGCACGCGGTAGCCCATGGCGTTGACCGACTGGGGGGTCAGGCCGATGTGCGCCATGACCGGGATGCCGGACTCGACGAGCAGCCGGATCTGCTCGTGCGACCGCTCGCCCCCCTCCAGCTTCACCGCCTGCACTCCGGCCTCCTTCACCAGCCGGGTCGCCGAGCGCAGCGCCTGCACCGGACCCTCCTGGTAGGAGCCGAAGGGCAGGTCGCCGACGATCAGGGCCCGGGAGGTCCCCCGTACGACCGCCGCCGACAGCATCGTCATCTCGTCGAGGGTGACGGGCACGGTCGTCTCGTACCCCAGGTGGCAGTTGCCCGCCGAGTCGCCGACGAGCATCACCGGGATGCCGGCCTCGTCGAAGACGGACGCGGTCATCGCGTCGTACGCGGTGAGCATCGGCCACTTCTCGCCGCGCTCCTTGGCGGCGGCGATGTCCCGCACGGTGATACGGCGGGTGCCCTTGCCCCCGTACAGCGCCTTGCCGCCGTCGGAGGGCTTGGTCTGAGCAGTCTGGGCAGCCGGAAGCTGCGTCATTGCACGGCTCCTAACACGTCATCTCGAGGCGCCCTGACGGCGTCCCCGGACCACGTCCATGGTGGCACCTCGTGCCATCGAGGGCTAGGGGAGCCCCTGTGAGTTCCGCCCCCGTGAGTTCCGCCCGGAGCCCCAACCGGAGCCGGAGCCGGAACCGGAACCGATCCCGGAAGCGAAAGCCACGTAAGATCCGGGTAAGAGTATTCCAATACGAGACGGTCTCGTATCGAAATGGTTCTAGGCTCGGACCCATGACTAATCCTGCCGACCCGGCCGCCCCCACCGGCCCGCGCGTACCGGAAGCGGTGCACCGGCGCCGCTGGGCGATCCTCGGCGTGCTGATGCTCAGCCTGCTGATCGTCGTGCTCGACAACTCGATCCTGAACGTCGCCATCAAGACGATCTCCACCCCGGCCCCCACCGGCCTGGGCGCCACCCAGAGCCAGCTGGAGTGGGCGATCAACGCCTACACCCTCGTCTTCGCGGGCCTGCTGTTCACCGCGGGGCTGCTCGGCGACCGGCTGGGCCGCAAGAAGGTGCTGATCGGCGGTCTGGCCGTGTTCGGCCTCGGGTCCGCGCTCGCCGCGTTCTCCGGCTCGCCGGGCGAGCTGATCGCCTTCCGGGCCGTGATGGGGCTGGGTGCCGCGTTCGTCATGCCCGCCACCCTCGCCGTCCTCATGAACGTCTTCGAGCGCGAGGAGCAGCCCAAGGCCATCGGCATCTGGGCGGGCGGCGTCGGCCTCGCCGTCGCCATCGGCCCGATCACCGGCGGCGTCCTGCTCGAGCACTTCTGGTGGGGCTCGGTCTTCCTGGTCAACGTGCCGATCGTGGTGCTCGGGCTGGCGCTGATGCTCTGGCTGGTGCCCGACTCGCGCGATCCGCGTCCCGGCCGGATCGACCCCGTCGGCGTCGTGCTGTCCGTCGTCGGTCTGGTGCTGCTCGTCTACGGCATCATCAAGGGCGGCCAGCTCGCCGACTTCACCGAGGCGACCGTGCTGGCGACCATCGCCGCCGGACTCGCCGTGCTCGTCGCCTTCGTCGTGTTCGAGAAGCGCAGCGACCACCCGTCGATAGACGTCACGTACTTCAAGGACAAGGTCTTCTCGGCCGCCATCGCCGCCATCGCGCTGGTCTTCTTCGCCCTGATGGGCGTGACCTTCTTCGCCGTCTTCTACACGCAGAGCGTGCGCGGTTACTCGCCGCTGCAGACCGGTCTGCTGATGCTGCCGCTGGCCGCCGCCCAGCTGATCTTCGCGCCGCGCACCCGGCTGGTGGTCGACCGGTTCGGCAACCGGGTCACGACCACGGCCGGCATGGTCGTCATCGCCGCCATGCTGGCCGCCTTCGCCACCCTGGACACGGACACCCCCATCTGGATCCTGGAAGTGATCTTCTTCCTCATGGGGGCCGGCATGGCGCACATCATGACGCCGGTCAGCGTCGTCATCATGCAGGCCCTGCCCCGCGAGAAGGCCGGCTCCGCCTCCGCGCTCAGCAACACCTTCCGGCAGGTCGGCGGGGCTCTCGGCGTCGCCGTCCTCGGCTCGGTGCTGTCCACGGCGTACCGCACGGGCATCGAGGACAAGCTCGGCGTCCTGCCCCCGGCCCTGCGGCACACCGCGGGGGAGTCCATCGAGGCCACGCTCGGCGTCGCGGACAAGCTCGGCCCCCGGGGCGAGTCCCTCGTCGCCCCGGCCCACGACGCGTTCCTGCACGCGATGCACACCACCGCCCTGTGGGGTGCGGGCATCGCGCTGATCGGTGCGGTCGTCGTGGCGCTGTTCCTGCCGGGCAGGCCACCGGCGCCGCCCCAGCAGGGCGAGGGAGAGAAGGAGTTGTCGCACACGCGGGCGTAGGCCTAGGGAAGAATTCACCGTCCGTGACAGTCGTGAAAGTCAGGAACGGTCTCCACCCGGTCAGGAAAGGACGCAGCGACGTGAGCCTCGCCGAACGGCACTCCCCGCACGGCGGACCCGCGAGGGGCCGCCCCAGAAGCGAGGCCGTCGAGCGCGCCATCATCGAGGGCGTGATGAAGCTCCTGGAGGAGGGCGTGCCCCTCGCGGAGCTGTCCATCGAGCGCATCGCCCGCACCGCCGGCGTCGGCAAGGCCACCATCTACCGCCGCTGGAGCGGCAAGGAGGAACTCTTCGTCGACGTCGTGCGCGCCGCGGAGCCCCCGGACCCGCCGCTGCCCGGCACCTCCATGCGCGACGACCTCGTGGTCCTGCTGGAGCAGGTGCGCCGGCGCGGACTGGCCAACCGCTCCTCGGCGATCCTGCACAGCGTGCAGGCCCAGATGAAGAGCAGTCCGAAGCTGTGGGCGGCGTACCACGCCACGGTCGTCGCCCCGCGCCGCCGGCTCGGCCTGGAGGTCCTGCGCCGCGGCCGGGAGAACGGCGAACTGCGCACGGACCTCGACCTCGAACTCCTGAACGACCTGTTCGTCGGCCCGGTTCTCGTACGCGCCGTGCTGCGCCCCGACGCCGACCTCCCCGACGACCTCGCCGAGCAGGTCGTCGACACCCTGCTCGAAGGCCTGCGCCCCGGCGGCTCACCGTCCGTCAGATCGGCCTCCGACGGCTCCTAGTGCCCCGACAGGCAACGTTCGCCCCGTCACGACGTCCGGCACGCCCTCTCGCCGCACCGGCCGAAAGCCCAAGTACATCCAGTACAAGGGCTTCCGGCCGGCACGCCGAGAGCACGCACCGGACGCCGCTCCTTGACGGGCAAACGTTGCCTGCCGCGGCACTAGTGTGCGCGTTTCGTCACAGAGGGCGCTTTCGCGGGGTCCCATCGGAACTCCCCGCGGGGACTCGAACGTCATCGCCCCCGTACGGCCGTCGGAGGACGGCGGGAACGGAACGGATCATCCCCTAGGGTCGTAAGGACACGGGGGCGATGGTGTGCACGGCAGGCAGTGAGGCGACGGTATGGCGCAGCAGGCGTACATGACGGAGACGGAAAACGGCGGCTCGGGGCCCGAGCACCGGGGAACCCGGCTTCGGCGCCTGTTCGACCGGCTGGCGGGCCCCTGGCGGGGCGACCCCCGGATCTGGCGGCGCGGACTGCTCGTCACCGCGTGCGCGGTGCTGCTGGCCCTGGTCATGGTGCTGCACTCGCGCATCCCGAACGCGTTCGGCAACCTGGGCAGCCTCATCGAGACGTTCCTGCCGTGGCTGGGGCTGCTCGTCCCGGTACTGCTCGTCCTCGCCCTGGTCCGCAGGTCCGCGACCGCGCTGATCGCGGTGGTGCTGCCGTCCGTGGTCTGGCTGAACCTCTTCGGCGGCCAGCTCAGCGACAAGGCGGCGGCCGGTGGTGACCTCACGGTGGTCACGCACAACGTCAACGCCGACAATCCGGACCCGTCCGGCACCGCCCGTGACGTGGCCGCCTCCGGCGCGGACGTGCTGGCCCTGGAGGAGCTGACGCCGGCCGCCGTCCCCACGTACGAGAAGGCGCTGGCGTCGACATATCGCTACCACTCGGTGCAGGGCACGGTCGGCGTATGGAGCAAGTACCCGCTGAGCGGCGTGCGCGACGTCGACCTCGACATGGGCTGGACGCGTGCGATGCGCGCCACGGTGACCGCCCCGTCCGGGCAGTTGGCGGTCTACGTCGCCCATCTGCCGTCCGTGCGCGTGAAGATGGAGGCCGGCTTCACGGCCCGCCAGCGCGACCGCAGCGCCGACTACCTCGGCGAGGCCATCGCCGACGAGCCGCTGAAGAACGTCGTCCTGCTCGGCGACCTCAACGGCACGATGAACGACCGCGCGCTCAACGCCGTCACCTCCCAGATGCGTTCGACGCAGGGCGCGGCCGGCAGCGGGTTCGGCTTCAGCTGGCCCGCGTCGTTCCCGATGGCGCGCATCGACCAGATCATGGTCCGGGGCCTGAAGCCGGAGAGCTCGTGGACCCTTCCGCAGACGGGCAGCGACCATCTGCCGGTCGCGGCCCGTGTGAGGGTCACCACAAGCGGTTCCTGAAAGCCGCTGGTCAGGGCGCTGCCGTCAGAAATCCGCAGCTGAGGCGTCACCTCGTGGAATAGCGCGCCTGAGAGACTTTGTTCCGTACTTGAACATACGCGTACGGATCTTCAAGCAAGTCTCGAAAGGCTCACTCATGCCCCTGGCCCTGCTCGCCCTCGCCGTGGGCGCCTTCGGCATCGGTACGACCGAGTTCGTGATGATGGGGCTGCTGCCCGATGTCGCGGACGACCTGAACATCTCGATACCCGGCGCCGGCCATCTGGTGTCGGCGTACGCGCTGGGCGTCGTCATCGGCGCCCCGCTGCTGGCCGCGGTCACCGCCAGGATGTCCCGGCGCACGGTCCTGATCGGCCTGATGGGACTGTTCGTCGTGGGCAACGCCCTGTCGGCCCTCGCGCCGGACAACGGCTGGCTGCTGGCCGCCCGCTTCCTGAGCGGACTGCCGCACGGCGCCTTCTTCGGCGTGGGCGCCGTCGTCGCGATGAACATGGTCGCCCCCGAACGCAAGGCGCGCTCGGTCTCGTTGATGTTCCTCGGTCTGACGGTCGCGAACGTCCTGGGCGTGCCGGCCGCCACCCTCATGGGGCAGAACCTCGGCTGGAGGGCGACCTTCCTCGGCGTCAGCGCCATCGGCCTGGCGGCGATCGCCGCGCTCGCGTTCCTCATCCCGCACGACCACAAGCACACCACCGCCCAGGGTCTGCGCGGCGAACTCGCCGCCCTGCGCTCCCTCCCGGTCTGGCTGTCGCTCGGCACCACCGTCGCGGGCTTCGGCGCCCTCTTCGCGGCCTACAGCTACATCACGCCGATGCTCACGGACGCCGCCGGCTACGCCGGCGCCAGCGTCACCCTGCTGCTGGCGCTGTTCGGTGTCGGCGCGACCGCCGGCAACCTGCTGGGCGGCCGGCTGGCCGACCACTCGCTGCGCGGCACGCTGTTCGGCGGCCTGACCGCGCTGGTGGCGGTGCTGGCGCTGTTCCCGCTCCTGATGCGCACGGAGCTCACCGCCGCGGTCGCCGTCACCCTGCTCGGCATGGCGGCCTTCGCCACCGGCTCCCCGCTCCAGCTGATGGTCATGGAGAAGGCCTCCGCGGCCCCGTCCCTGGCCTCCTCCGCCAACCAGGCCGCCTTCAACCTGGCCAACGCCGGCGGCGCCTGGATCGGCGGCCTCGCGCTGGCCGCGGGCTTCGGCGTCACCTCCCCGGCCCTGGCCGGTGTGGCCCTGGCCGTCCTCGGCCTGGCCGTGGCGTCGCTGGCCTACGCGGTGGACCGGCGCCGGGCTCCGGCCGCCGGACGCGAGCGGATCGTGGCGAGCCACGTCCCGCAGGAGGCGGAAGCGGTGCACAACTGACGGTTTGTGGTGGGCGGCGGCCCGCGGGATCACCTCCCGCGGGCCGCCGACGCGTCTACGGGGGCGCCCCTAGGCGCGCCGCGACGACCGCCGAACCGGTGAACGGCTGCTGCCGCAGGGCGACGAACTCGTCGGCGGTCGCCGCGTCGGGCAGGCCTGTCGCTTCCTGTACGGCCGACCGCCGGCCGCCGGGTTCGTCGACCATGGTGCCGAGGACGTCGACGACGTCGACCCCGACGTCACGGAGCTCCGCCATGCGTTCTCCCGGGATGCGTCCACCGGCCGCCGCGGAGGTACCGCCGCGCTACTCCTGCGGCCGGGTCGCGATCTGGATCAGGTTGCCGCAGGTGTCGTCGAAGACGGCCGTGGTCACGGGGCCCATGTCCAGGGGCTCTTGGGTGAAGCGGACACCGAGGCCGCTCAGGCGCTCGTACTCGGCCCGGACGTCGTCGACGGCGAACTGGGCGAGCGGGATGCCGTCGGCGGCGAGCGCGTCACGGTAGGGCTTGACGGCCGGATGACCGGCGGGCTCCAGGAGCAGCTCCGGGCCGCCGGGGTTCTCGGGGGAGACGACGGTCAGCCACCGGTCCGTCTCGCCCACGGGGACGTCGTACTTCTTCACGAAGCCGAGGACCTCGGTGTAGAAGCGGAGGGCCTCGGCCTGGTCGTCGACGAAGACGCTGGTGAGATGGATCTTCATGGGGTGCTCTCTTCGGGTCCGGGCGCCCCGCGTTCGAGCCATCTCTCGGTGATGTGGCGCAGCGGGGCCGTGTTCAGGTCGTGGAACTTGTAGCGGCCCTCCCGCCTGGTCTCGACGAGCCCGGCGGCCTCCAGCACCGCGAGGTGCTGGGAGACCGCCTGACGCGAGATGCCGAGCTGATGCTTCATGCTCAGCCGCGAGCAGATCTCGAACAGCGTCTGCCCGGACTTCTCGGCGAGCTCGTCGAGGATGGTGCGACGGGTGGGGTCGGCCAAGGCTTTGAAAAGGTCATCGGCCACGACCCCAGGATAGGCAAGTGTTCACTTGCCTATCAGGACCCCTCCCGGCATGTCCCTCAGAGAGACTCCCGCCACGCGTTCGTGATCGGCAGGCGGCGGTCCTTGCCGAAGCCCTTCGGGGAGATCTTCGTGCCCGGCGGGTACTGGCGGCGCTTGTACTCGGCCGTGTCCACCATCCGCAGCGTCTTCGCGACCAGCTCCGCGTCGAACCCGGCCGCCACGATCTCGTCCGCGCCCCGGTCCCGGTCGACGTACAGCTCCAGGATCGCGTCCAGCACCGGGTAGTCCGGCAGCGAGTCGGTGTCCACCTGGCCCGGGCGCAGCTCCGCGCTCGGGGGCTTGCTGATGGAGCTCTCGGGGATCGGCGGGGTCTGGCCGCGCTCCCCGGCCGCCCGGTTGCGCCACTCGGCGAGCCGGAAGACCGACGTCTTGTAGACGTCCTTGATGGGGCCGTACGCGCCGACGGAGTCGCCGTAGAGCGTCGAGTAGCCGACCGCCAGCTCCGACTTGTTGCCGGGGGCCAGGACGATGTGGCCCTCCTGGTTGGAGATCGCCATGAGCATCGTGCCGCGCAGGCGCGACTGGAGGTTCTCCTCCGCCAGGCCCGTGAGCCCCAGCGAGCCCATGTAGGCGTCGAACATCGGCTCGATCGCCACCGTGCGGAAGTTCAGACCCGTACGGCGGGCCAGCTCGGCGGCGTCGTCCTTGGAGTGGTCCGAGGAGTACTTCGACGGCATCGACACGCCGTACACGTTCTGCGCGCCCACCGCGTCGCACGCGATCGCCGCGACCAGCGCCGAGTCGATGCCGCCCGACAGGCCGATCAGGACCGAGGAGAAGCCGTTCTTCGCGACGTACGCCCGCAGGCCCACGACGAGCGCCGAGTAGACCTCCTCGTCGTCCTCCAGACGGTCCGCGTAGCCACCCGTGAGCTCGGGCTCGTACGGGGCGAGCGGCTCCTCGGACAGGACGACGCGGTCGATGCGCAGACCGTCGTCGACCACGCCCGTCGGCGCGTCCGCCGACGCCGCCGGCAGGTCCAGGTCCAGGACCACGCAGCCCTCGGAGAACTGCGGCGCCCGCGCCACGACCTCGCCGTACCTGTCGACCACGATCGAGTCGCCGTCGAACACCAGCTCGTCCTGGCCGCCGATCATGGCCAGGTACGCCGTGGTGCAGCCGGCCTCCTGGGCCCGCTTGCGGACCAGCTCCAGACGCGTGTCGTCCTTGTTGCGCTCATAGGGAGAGGCGTTGATCGAGACCAGCAGGCCCGCCTGCGCCGAACGGGCGGCGGGGACGCGCCCGCCGTCCTGCCATAGGTCCTCGCAGATGGCCAGGGCGACGTCCACGCCGTGCACCCGCAGCACCGGCATGCTGTCGCCGGGCACGAAGTAGCGGAACTCGTCGAACACGCCGTAGTTCGGCAGGTGATGCTTGGCGTAGTTCAGGACCACCTCGCCGCGGTGCAGCACCGCCCCCGCGTTCTGCGGCGCGCCGGCTGGCTGGCCGTACTTCGGCTGGGCGGTCGCGCTGCGGTCGAGATAGCCGACGATCACCGGCAGCTCGCCGAAGCCCTCGTCGGCCAGGCGCGCCGCGAGCGCGCGCAGCGCCGCGCGGGAGGCCTCCACGAAGGACGACCTGAGCGCCAGGTCCTCGACGGGATACCCGGTCAGCACCATCTCGGGGAACGCCACGAGATGCGCTCCCTGTTCGGCGGAGTGCCGGGTCCAGCGGACGATCGACTCGGTGTTGCCGGCGAGGTCGCCCACGCGGGCGTCGATCTGGTTCAGGGCGAGACGTAGTTGAGGCACGCCGCTCAGTGTAATCGTCAGTGCGACACAATGGGGTGGTGCGGGTCACCGTGGTCTGGGTCACCCCGCACCACCCCGGTCCCCTTGTGGAGGTCAGCGGCGCCGGTACGACTCGACGTAACCGTTCGCGGGCGTACCCACGCCGGTGATGTCGTCGTAGCCCTTCACGGCGGACAGCGAGCTGTCCTTGCCGAGGCTGCGCACGGACGTGGCCAGACCGCCGGTGGCGTCGTAGCCGTTCACGAAGTCGACGCGGGCCACGTGCGCCGCTCCACGCCCGCGGCGATGGCTCCGCGCCCGGGAGGCCGCTCCGTGCCCACCGCTCGACGCCGCGTCCACCGCTCGACGCCCCGCGTCCACCGCTCCATGCCCGGGCAGGCCGCTCCGCGCCCGCCCCCACCGCTCTACGCCCGCGGCGTCGCGCCCCGCTTCTTGAGCATGTCGGCCATCAGGGAGATCTCCGACTGCTGCGCGTCCACCATGCCCTGCGCGAGCCGCTTCTCCACGCCGACCTGGCACCTGGCCACGCAGCCCTCGGCCATGTGGATGCCGCCCTTGTGATGGGCCGTCATCAGCTGGAGGTAGAAGACCTCCGCCTGCTTCCCGGCGAGCTCGCCGAGCTTCTTCATCTCGGAGTTGGTCGCCATGCCCGGCATCAGCGCGCCGTCCTTGCCGGATGCCATGCCGCCCATCTCCATCCAGGTCATCGGCGGCTCGGAGGACACCTTGGGCAGGCCCCACAGGTCGAGCCATCCGAGCATCATGCCGCGCTGGTTGGCCTGCGTCTGCGCGATGTCGTACGCCAGGCGCCGGACCTCCTCGTCCTTCGTGCGGTCGCGCACGATGTACGACATCTCCACGGCCTGCTGGTGGTGCACCGCCATGTCCCGGGCGAACCCGGCGTCCGCGGACTCGGCGGACGGCGTCCTGCCACCGCCGTCGTCCCCGGCGACCGCGTAGGTGATCGCGCCGGCGGCGACGAGCGCCGCCGTCGCGGCCCCGGCGATCAGGCCGGCATGCCTCACTTGGACAGGCCGTTCGTGCAGGCGGCGCCCGGCTCGGGGGTCTGCTCGCCCTGCACGAACTTCTCGAAGAACTTGTCCACGTTCGGGTCGCTCGCGCCCGTCACCGTGCGCTGGTGGCCCCACGCCGAGAGCATGATCGGGTCCTTCTGGTCGTCCAGCGGGCTCATCAGCGTGTACGGCGTCTTCTTCACCTTCGCCGCGAGCGCGTCGACGTCGGCCTTCTTCGCGTCGGCGTTGTACGTCACCCACACCGCGCCGTGCTCCAGCGAGTGCACGGCGTTGGTGTTGTTCACCTGCTCGGTGTAGACGTCGCCGTTGCAGTTCATCCAGGCCTGGTTGTGGTCACCGCCGACCGGCGGCTCGGAGGCGTACTTCACGGCCTTGGCGACGTGGTTGCGGGACAGCTTCCCCTCCCACGTCCTCACGCCGTCCTTGCCCGTCACGAACTTGCCCTTGCCCGAGGAGTCGCTCGCCGCCGCGGTGTCACCGCCCTTGTCGTCCTGGGACCGCACGAGCACGACGCCGCCGACCACGAGTCCGGCGACGACCACGACACTGGCCGCGATCGTGAGGACCCGGTTGCGACGCTCACGGGACTGCTCGGCGCGCCGCATCTCCTCTATTCGCGCCCTGCGGTCCGTGTTGCTCTTCTCGGCGGAGCCCATGAGGTGTCCTTCGTGGGAAAAGTGACAGTCGGGTTCGCTGATCGTAATGGGGGAGACGGGGCGCCTCGTAGAGCGGCCACCGGAATGGACCGAATCGATACGGCACCGACAGCCGCACGACAGGTTCACCGGGGCCGGGGCCGGGGCCGGGGCCGGGGCCGGGGCTGTCTCCCCGCCGCCCGGCGCGGCCCGGACCGCCGCCCGCGGCCCCCGGATAATTTGAACGGCGGATTCCTATTACCTACGCTGCCTGCATGCGGCTGCTGCGCTCCACCGACCTCGCCCTGCGGGTCCTGATGCGGCTCGCCGTCGCGGGCGGGTCGAGTCCGACGACCCGGGACGTCGCGGACGGCATGGACGTGCCGTACACCCACCTTGCGAAGGTCGTCGCCGAGCTCCAGCACATGGGCCTCCTGGAGGCCCGCCGCGGCCGGGGCGGCGGCCTCACCCTCACCGAACAGGGCCGCACGGCCTCGGTGGGCGCCGTGGTCCGTGCCTTCGAGGGCAGCGGCGACGTCGTCGACTGCGAGGGCCCCACCCCCTGCCCCCTCAACTCCGCCTGCCGCCTGCGCGGCGCCCTGCGCCGGGCTCAGGAGGCGTTCTTCGCCTCACTGGACCCGGTCACGGTGGAGGACATCGTGGCGGAGCCGACGGGCGTGCTGCTGCTGGGGATCTCGCGGGGCGTCGATCCCCGCGAGATCTGAGCCGCCGCCGAACTGCGGGCTCGCTCAGGCCTGCCCCGCCAGCCACAGGTCCGGGCCGAACACCTCGTAGTGGATGTCGGCGGGTGCCACGCCCTTCTCGATCAGCTGGGTCCGCACCGCCCGCATGAAGGGAAGCGGTCCGCACAGGTACGCGCGCGTGCCCGGGGCGAGCGGAACGCCGGTGAGGTCGACCAGGCCCGGGTGGGCGCCCGCCGGGGCGTCCTGCTCGTACCAGAGGTGGACGGCCGCGTCCGGGAGCTTGGCCGCGTAGGCCTCGTGGTCGGTGCGCAGGGCGTGGGTCGCGGGGGAGCGGTCGGCGTGCACGACGGTGACCGGGGCGCGGTGCCCCGAGTCGGCGAGGTGCGCCAGCATCGCGGTCATCGGGGTCACGCCGATGCCCGCCGAGGCCAGCAGCAGCGGCGTGCCGGAGCCGGCGTCCAGGACCAGATCGCCGTACGGCTCGGACAGTTCCAGGACGTCACCCACCTGCACGCGCGCGTGCAGGTGGTTCGAGACCTCGCCGTCGGGGGCGCCGGCCGTGTGCACGCGCTTCACGCTGATCTGCCGCAGGTCCGGGCCGGGCGCCCCGGACAGGCTGTACTGCCGTATCTGCCGGGCGCCGTCGGTGAGGGTGACGCGGACGGAGACGTACTGGCCCGCGAGGAAGTCCCGCACCGGGCCGCCGTCGGCCGGCCGCAGCCGGAACGTGGCGACGTCCGCGGTCTCGGCGACCCGCTCGACGACCTCCCAGGTCCGCCAGGCGGACCCGCCGTGCTCCTCGCGCAGCCGCCGCTCCACGGCGATGAGCGCGTTCGCCATCAGCCAGTAGACCTCGTCCCAGGCGGCGGCGACCTCCGGCGTGACCGCCTCGCCGAGCACCTCGGCGATGGCGGCGAACAGCTGCTCGTGGACGACGCCGTACTGCTCCGGCGTGACGCCCAGCGAGGCGTGCTTGTGGGCGATGCGCTGCAGCATCGCGTCCGGCCGCTGCCCCGGACGCTCCAGCAGGTGCGTCGCGAACGCGGCGATGGAACCGGCCAGGGCCTGGCGCTGGGTGCCGGCGGCCTGGTTGCCCCGGTTGAACAGGTCCCGCAGCAGTTCCGGATGGGCCTCGAACAGCCCGGCGTAGAAGCGCTCGGTGATCGTGCCGAGGGCCGCGCCGACGGCGGGGAGCGTGGCGCGGACGGTGGCGGCGGACTGCTCGGACAGCATCTGGGCTCCTCGGGGCTCGACTGGAGGCACGCTATTTAAAGTTGCATATGAGATGCAAATTAAGCAGGTGGTGCGGCGAAGGGAACCGGCCGTTACGGATGCCGGTGCGAGCAGGCACTATGGGCGGAAGAGCAGTTCACCTGCCGTATGCGAGGCGTTCGACCCCGGGCCGGCCGGGCGATCATGGTCCGCAACGCGTACGAAATCGTGGTGTGGTGGGATGCTCAGGTGCCCGACCGCCTCCCGTGGTACGGAAGAGAAGGCGGCCTGACCAGCAAGGATGGGGAAGCGGAAGATGGACAAGCAGCAGGAGTTCGTGCTCCGGACGTTGGAGGAGCGCGACATCCGGTTCGTACGCCTGTGGTTCACGGACGTGCTGGGCTTCCTCAAGTCCGTCGCCGTGGCCCCGGCCGAGCTGGAGCAGGCCTTCGACGAGGGCATCGGCTTCGACGGCTCCGCGATCGAGGGCTTCGCCCGGGTCTACGAGTCCGACATGATCGCCAAGCCGGACCCGTCGACCTTCCAGATCCTGCCCTGGCGTGCGGAGGCCCCGGGCACGGCCCGCATGTTCTGCGACATCCTCATGCCGGACGGCTCCCCGTCCTTCGCCGACCCGCGCTACGTGCTCAAGCGTGCCCTGGCCCGCACCTCCGACCTGGGCTTCACCTTCTACACCCACCCGGAGATCGAGTTCTTCCTGCTGAAGGACCGCCCGCTGGACGGCTCCCGGCCCACGCCGGCCGACAACTCCGGCTACTTCGACCACACCCCGACCAACGTCGGCATGGACTTCCGCCGCCAGGCGATCACCATGCTGGAGTCGATGGGCATCTCGGTCGAGTTCTCCCACCACGAGGGCGCCCCCGGCCAGCAGGAGATCGACCTCCGCTACGCCGACGCGCTGTCCACGGCGGACAACATCATGACGTTCCGCCTGGTAATGAAGCAGGTGGCCCTGGAGCAGGGCGTGCACGCCACGTTCATGCCGAAGCCGTTCTCCGAGCACCCCGGCAGCGGCATGCACACGCACCTGTCGCTCTTCGAGGGCGACCGCAACGCCTTCTACGAGTCGGGCTCGGAGTACCAGCTCTCCAAGGTGGGCCGCTCCTTCATCGCGGGCCTGCTGCGGCACGCGGCGGACATCTCCGCCGTCACCAACCAGTGGGTGAACTCCTACAAGCGCATCTGGGGCGGCGCGGAGCGCACCGCGGGCGCGGGCGGCGAGGCGCCCTCCTACATCTGCTGGGGCCACAACAACCGCTCGGCGCTCGTCCGGGTCCCGATGTACAAGCCCGGCAAGACGGGCTCGGCTCGGGTCGAGGTCCGCTCCCTCGACTCCGGCGCCAACCCGTACCTGGCCTATGCGGTCCTGCTGGCCGCCGGCCTCAAGGGCATCGAGGAGGGCTACGAGCTCCCGCCGGGCGCCGAGGACGACGTCTGGGCCCTCTCCGACGCGGAGCGCCGCGCGATGGGCATCGAGCCGCTCCCCCAGAACCTGGGCGAGGCCCTGACCCTCATGGAACGCAGCGACCTCGTCGCCGAGACCCTCGGCGAGCACGTCTTCGACTTCTTCCTGCGCAACAAGCGGCAGGAGTGGGAGGAGTACCGCTCGGAGGTCACGGCGTTCGAGCTGCGGAAGAACCTGCCGGCGCTGTAAGAGCGGGTGGAACGTCCCTGGGGGGCCGGCGGTCGCGGACCGCGGGCCCCCTTTTGGGTGGGCATGAGTGTACGTTCGTACCTTCCAGAGCGTACGATCGTACGCATGGCCACGGACCACTTCGCCGACGACCCCCGTACCAACCTCGAGCGCATGCTCGCCGGTGATCTGTACATCGCCGACGACCCCGAGATCGCCCGGCGGCAGCAGCGGGCGATGCGGCTTGCCGCGCGGTATCTGGCCGCCTACACCGAGGACGCCGAGTCCGCGCGGCCGATGCTGCGCGAGCTGCTCGGTGCCGTGGGGGAGGGGGTCGATCTGAGGCCGCCGGTGTACGTCGACTACGGGAGCAACATCTCCATCGGGGCCCGGACCTTCGTCAACTACAACCTGACCGCGCTGGACGTCGCCCGGATCACCATCGGCGAGGAATGCCAGATCGGGCCCAACGTCCAACTCCTCACGCCCACCCACCCCGTGGAGCCGGAACCGCGCAGGGACAAGCTGGAGGCGGCGCGGCCGATCGTGATCGGGGACAACGTCTGGCTGGGGGGTGGGGTCATCGTGTGTCCGGGCGTGACCATCGGCGACAACGCCGTCGTCGGCGCGGGCGCGGTCGTCACCAGGGACGTGCCCGCCGACGTCGTCGCCGTGGGCAATCCCGCCCGGCCCGTCCGCACCTTCTGACCCGCCGGACGACCGCCATGGCCACCGGGCACGCCGATCCGCAGCGTCGCGAGCGCATTCTCGCCGCCACGCTCGACCACATTGCCGACGAGGGCGTCGCCGGTGTCTCCCACCGCCGGATCGCCGCCCGGGCCGGGGTGCCGCTCGGCTCGATGACCTACCACTTCAGCGGCATCGACGAGCTGCTGCGGGAGGCCTTCACCCGGTTCGCCGACCACATCGTGGCGGTCTTCGAGCATCACCTCGGCCGTACCGAGACGCCCGAGCAGGTCCGTGAAGCCGTCACGGACCTGGTCCACGCCCTGTCCGAGGGGCCCCGGCGTGACCTCGTCCTCGCTCATGAGCTGTACACGCTGGCCGCCAGGCGGCCCGAGTACCGCGAGCTGACACAGGCCTGGATGCGCCGCAGCCGTCTGCTCCTGGAGCTGCACTTCGACCCGGTCACGGCACGTCAGCTGGACGCGCTGATCGAAGGGCTGACCCTGCACCGCTCCCTCGACGGCGAGCCGCACAGCCGTGAGCTGACACGGCTGGCGGTGACCCGTCTGACGGCAGCGCCGTCCTGAGCCCGGCGCGCCCCCGTCACACCGCCGCACTCTCCGACGCCGTCGTCCACGCGAAGCCGTCCGGGTCGGTGAACGGCCCGGCGTCGCTGCCGATGGCCAGGCGGTGGGAGCCGGTGCCGTCGGGGGAGACGCCGGCGACCTTGGCCAGGCCCCGGCGCTTGTACAGGGCCAGCTTCACGGGACCCTCGGCCGCGAACTCGACGTACTTGCTGCCGAAGCTCTTGCCCACGGCGAGGCCGTGCTCGACGTAGAACTGCTTGCTGGCCTTCACGTCCTCGACGCCGAGCAGCAGGACGAACTCGTCGACCTGCCGGGTCGCCGGGCCGGTGTTCTTCTTCGACGGCGACGCGAGCTGCCAGATCGTCCCGTCGGGGGCCTGCACGACGGCCCCGTAGCCCCAGAGCGACTTGGCGGCGGGCTTCAGCGTCGTCGCGCCGGCCTGCACGGCCGCGTCGAGGAGGGCGTCCACGTCGGCCGGCTGGGAGACCACGAGCGACAGCGTGAACCCGCGGAAGCCGGAGGTCGGTTCCTCCGACGCCCGCAGGCGCAGCCGGTCGCCCAGACCGAAGGCGGCGGAGTAGAAGCGGTCGGCGGCTGCGGGGTCGGCCACCTCGAGGGTGACGGATGCGATGGAAGTCATGACGACGACGCTAATCGCGCTCCACGCACCCTGCTTCTCGATTCCTGACCAGGTTGTTCAGGCCTGCCGACGCACCAGGCCTGTTGCCGCCTCACGCCTGCCGCCGCCTCACGCCTGCTGCCGCATCAGGCCCGCCGCTGCTTCAGGCCCGCCGCTGCTTCAGCCCTGCCGCCGCCTCACGTCTGCTTCCGCTTCAGGTCCGCCAGCAGCTGGTGCAGCGGCTCCGTGGCCCTGCGCCGGTACTCCTGCACCGCCCACCCGTTGCCGTCCGGGTCCTGGAAGTGCATGAACGTGGCGCCGTCGTCCGGGGAGTACTGGACGGGCTCCGAGACGTCGAGGCCGCGGGCGACCAGCTCCGCGTGGGCCGCCTTGATGTCGGCGACGCACAGCTGCAGACCCTGGTAGGAACCCGGGGCCGGGGTCGGGCCGGGCGTCATCTGCCAGATCGACTCGCCCAGGGCGATCGAACAGCCGGAACCCGGCGGGGTCAGCTGGACGATCCGCATCCCGGGCATGACCTCCTGGTCGATGTCCACGTGGAAGCCGACCTTGTCCCGGTAGAAGTCCCGGGCACGGTCGACGTCGGACACGGGCAGCGGGATGACTTCGAGGGTGATGTCCATGGCGTGACTCCTTCGTCCGGCCTCATGAGAACCGATCACCTTGATGAGAGAACCGATCACCTGGTCCGGCAGAAGCCGCAGACGCGGGCTGAAGCCGGCTGAACGGTTCCCCTCACCGAAGCCGATAACGGTGTGCCGCGCCACCGAGTGGACGGCCGCACGGCCCGTGCCGCAGTGGAAATGGCCCTCCCGTACCCCCAGTGGCCGGAATCCGCCGTAGCGCGCCTCCCCCTCGGTGGCCAGTCGCCGTAGCCACGCGCCTGCCTCGTCCGCCTGCCGAACTCACCGGCGCTTCCCCCGCCCCGTGCGGTTAGGCTCAAAGCCGTAGGACCTTGATCCGATGCGTGTCCGAGGAACAGTGCGAGGGAGGCCCGGATGACGGCGGCGCCGGGGCGCAGGAGCAGTACTTTCACACGGCTGCTGCGGCACGGTTTCACCGACGCCACCGCCGCCGAGCGGCTCCTGGACAGTCCTGAGCTCGCGCCGCTGCGCGACGACCCGGTGCTGCTGGAGGCGCTGGGCGGCACCGCCGACCCCGATCTCGCGCTGCTCGGGCTCGTCCGGCTGCTGGAGGCCCAGCATGGCCCGGGCGCCCGCCGGGAACTGCTCGACACCCTGATCGCGGCCAAGCCCCTGCGCGACCGCCTCCTCGGTGTCCTCGGCGCCTCCACCGCACTCGCCGACCACCTCGCCCGGCACCCGGACGACTGGCAGGCCCTCGTCATGTACGAGGCCTACGACCTGCACCCCGGGGTGGAGGAGTTCGAGGCCGGCCTCGCGGAGGCCACCGACCCGGTCTCCCTGCGCGTGGCCTACCGGCGCTGCCTGCTGTCGATCGCCGCCCGGGACGTCTGCGGCACCACCGGCGTCGCCGAGTCCGCCGCCGAGCTCGCCGACCTCGCCACCGCCACCCTGCGCGCCGCCCTCAAGATCGCCGAGGCGGCCGCGCCCGAGGACGCCGCCCTGTGCCGGCTCGCGGTCATCGCGATGGGCAAGTGCGGCGGCCACGAGCTCAACTACGTCTCCGACGTGGACGTCATCTTCGTGGGCGAGGCCACCGAGGGGACCGACGAGACCAAGGCCCTACGCGCCGCGACCCGGCTCGCCTCGCACATGATGCGGATCTGCTCCGAGACGACGGTCGAGGGCTCGATCTGGCCCGTCGACGCCAATCTCCGGCCCGAGGGCAGGAACGGCCCGCTCGTGCGGACCCTCTCCAGCCACCTGGCCTACTACCAGCGCTGGGCCAAGACCTGGGAGTTCCAGGCGCTGCTCAAGGCCCGCCCGGTGGCCGGCGACCTCGACCTCGGCGCGGAGTACGTGGCCGCCGTCCAGCCCCTGGTGTGGAAGGCCGCCGAACGCGAGAACTTCGTCCCCGACGTGCAGAAGATGCGCCGGCGGGTCGTGGAGAACATCCCCGTCGCCGAGGTCGACCGCCAGCTGAAGCTCGGCCCGGGCGGCCTCAGGGACGTCGAGTTCGCCGTGCAGCTGCTCCAGCTGGTGCACGGCCGGGCCGACACCTCACTGCGCAGCGGCACGACCCTCGACGCGCTGAGGGCCCTCGCCGCCGGGGGCTACGTCGGCCGGACCGACGCGGCGCAGCTCGACGAGGCCTACCGCTTCCTGCGCTCCATGGAGCACCGCATCCAGCTGTTCCGGCTGCGCCGCACCCACCTCGTCCCCGAGGACGAGGCCGAGCTGCGCCGCATCGGCCGCTCCCTGGGCCTGCGCGCGGACCCGGTCGCCGATCTGCACCGCGAGTGGCGCCGGCACGCGGGCGTCGTACGCCGTCTGCACGAGAAGCTCTTCTACCGGCCGCTGCTCGACGCCGTCGCCCAGCTCGCCACCGGCGAGGCCCGGCTCAGCACCGAGGCGGCCCGGGAGCGCATGGTCGCCCTCGGCTACGCCGACCCGGCCGCCGCCCTGCGTCACCTGGAGGCGCTGGCCTCCGGCGTCACCCGCAAGGCCGCCATCCAGCGCACCCTGCTGCCCGTGCTGCTCGGCTGGTTCGCCGACTCGGCCGACCCGGACGCGGGCCTGCTGAACTTCCGCAAGGTCTCCGACGCGCTCGGCAAGACCCCCTGGTACCTGCGGCTGCTGCGGGACGAGGGCGCCGCCGCGCAGAACCTCGCCCGGGTGCTGTCCGCCGGCCGGCTCGCGCCCGACCTGCTCATGCGCGCCCCGGAGGCGGTGGCGCTGCTCGGCGACGGGGATGGCGGCGGTCTCGAACCGCGCTCCCGCCCCCATCTGGAGCAGGAGATACTCGCCGCGGTGAAACGGGCCGACGGAGCCACCCAGGCGGTCACGGCCGCCCGCGGGGTGCGCCGCCGGGAGCTGTTCCGCACGGCCGCCGCCGACATCGTCGGCTCCTACGGCACAGAGGAGCAGCCCGCCGAGGCCGATCAGGGCGCCCTGGTGGACATGGTCGGCGGCGCGGTGTCGGACCTGACGGCCGCGACGCTCGCCGGCACGCTCCGGGCCGTGGTGCGGGAGGGCTGGGGCGACGACCTGCCCACCCGGTTCGCCGTCATCGGCATGGGCCGGTTCGGCGGCCACGAGCTGGGCTACGGCTCCGACGCGGACGTGCTGTTCGTGCACGAACCGCGCGACGGCGTCGACGAGCGCGAGGCGTCCCAGGCGGCCAACAAGGTCGTCTCCGAGATGCGCCGCCTGCTGCAGATCCCCAGCGCCGACCCGCCCCTGCTCATCGACGCCGACCTGCGCCCCGAGGGCAAGTCCGGGCCGCTGGTCCGCACCCTCACGTCGTACGCGGCCTACTACCGCCGGTGGGCCCTGACGTGGGAGTCGCACGCGCTGCTGCGGGCCGAGCCCGTCGCCGGCGACGAGGACCTGGGCCGCCGCTTCATCGAGCTGATCGACCCGCTGCGCTACCCGGCGGACGGGCTCACCGACGAGGCGGTACGCGAGATCCGGCGCCTGAAGGCCCGCATGGAGTCGGAGCGGCTGCCGCGCGGCGCCGACCCCAAGCTGCACGCCAAGCTCGGGCCGGGCGGCCTGTCGGACGTGGAGTGGACCGTACAGCTCATGCAGCTGCGGCACGGTTCGGAGGAGCCGGGCCTGCGCACCACCCGCACCCGCGAGGCGCTGGACGCCGCCCGCGCCGCCGGGCTCATCACGGACGAGGACGCGGCGACCCTCGACGAGGCCTGGGTCCTCGCCACCCGCGTCCGCAACGCGGTGATGCTGGTCCGCGGCCGGGCCGGCGACACGTTCCCGACGGAACCCCGGGAGCTGGCCGCCGTGGGCAGGTATCTGGGCTATGGCCCCGGCCACGCGGGCGACATGCTGGACGCATACCGGCGCACGGCCCGCCGGGCACGCGGTGTGGTGGAGGAACTGTTCTACGGCGTCGCGGAGCGCTAGGGCCTGCCGGACAACCCCCGGGACTTGTCCGGCAGCCCCTGGGGCTTGTCCGCCAGCCCATGGGACTTGTCCGGCAGCCCATGGGGCCTGTCCGGCAGCCCCTGGGACTTGTCCGCCAGCCCCCGGGACCAGTCCGGCGACCGTCGGGACCTGTCCGACACGTCACGCCCTGACCTCCCGGCTTCAGACGTCCCGGCTTCAGACGTCCCGGCCTCAGGCCTCCCGGCCTCAGACCTCCTGACCTCGGTCCTCCCGGCCCCAGGCCCCCCGACCGCAGGCCGGGCTGCGCGCGGCCCGCGCGCAGCCGGCACCGTCCGCGGCAGCGCGTACGGCTGCCGGCCGTACCAGAGCCGCGCGACCGTGAACCCGAAGGCCAGGCACAGCAAGCCGCCCACCGCGTCCAGCCAGAAGTGGTTGGCCGTCGCGACGATGACCACAAGCGTCAGCGCCGGGTACAGCAGGCCCAGCACCCGCACCCAGGGGACCGTCGCCAGGGCGGCGATCGTCAGCCCGCACCACAGCGCCCAGCCGATGTGCATCGACGGCATCGCGGCGTACTGGTTCGACATGTGCTTCAGGTCGCCGGACGCCATCGAACCCCAGGTCTGGTGGACCATGACCGTGTCGATGAAGCCGCCGCCGTTCATCAGCCGCGGGGGCGCCAGCGGGTACAGGTAGTAGCCGGCCAGGGCGACGGCCGTGGTCGCGAACAGCACCAGGCGGGTCGCCGCGTACCGGCCGGGGTGGCGACGGTACAGCCACACCAGGACACCCAGTGTGACGATGAAGTGCAGCGTCGCGTAGTAGTAGTTCATCCCGACGATCAGCCAATGCACCGAGTTCACGGCGTGGTTGACCGACTGCTCGACGGCGATGCCCAGATGGTGCTCGACCTGCCAGATCCAATCGGCGTTGTGCAGCGCCTCGGTCTTCTGCTCGGGCACGGCGTTGCGGACGAGCGAGTACGTCCAGTAACTCACCGCGATCAGCAGGATCTCGAACCAGAAGCGGGGCCGGTGCGGGGTGCGCAGCCGGCGCAGCGGACCGCGCCCCGAATCGGCCGCAACTGTTTCCGGGAGGGCGGCTTCCAGGCCCTCCGGCTTCGTCACGGTCGTTTCACCCATAGGCGCAAAGTCTGCCAGAAAAGGACTTCCCCACCGATCATCCCGCGGCCCCGCACGAGCCGCATGTTCTACGGCGAAATCAGGCCGAAGGTATCAGGAGCGACCGCGTTCCCCCGGAGCCGAGGCCGTCGAACCGCGCACCACCAGCTCCGGCATGAACACGAACTCGCTGTGGGGCGCGGGCGTCCCGCCGATCTCCTCCAGCAGCGTGCGCACGGCCGCCTGCCCCATCGCCGGGACCGGCTTGCGGATCGTGGTCAGCGGCGGGTCGGTGAAGGCGATCAGCGGGGAGTCGTCGAAGCCGACCACGGAGATGTCCTTCGGCACGTCCAAGCCGAGTTGCCGGGCCGCCCGGATCGCGCCCAGCGCCATCATGTCGCTGGCGCACACCACGGCCGTGCAGTTCCGTTCGATCAACGCGACGGCCGCCGCCTGACCACCCTCAAGGGTGTACAGGGAGTGCTGCACCAGCTCCGACTCGACGGTCGCGGCGTCGAGACCCAACTGGTCCTGCACCGCCCGCACGAACCCCTCGATCTTGCGCTGCACCGGCACGAACCGCTTGGGCCCGAGGGCCAGACCGATCCGGGTGTGCCCCAGAGACGCCAGGTGCGTGACCGCCAGGCTCATCGCCGCGCGGTCGTCGGGGGAGATGAACGGCGCCTGCACCTTCGGCGAGAAGCCGTCGACCAGCACGTAGGGCACGCCCTGGGCGCGCAGCCGGTCGTAGCGCTGCATGTCGGCGGTGGTGTCCGCGTGCAGTCCGGAGACGTAGATGATGCCGGCGACCCCGCGGTCCACGAGCATCTCCGTGAGCTCGTCCTCGGTCGAGCCGCCCGGTGTCTGGGTGGCCAGCACCGGCGTGTAGCCCTGCCGCGTCAGCGCCTGGCCGATGACCTGCGCCAGGGCCGGGAAGATCGGGTTCTCCAGCTCCGGGGTGATCAGCCCCACCAGCCCCTCGCTGCGCTGGCGCAGGCGCACCGGGCGTTCGTAGCCGAGGACATCGAGGGCGGCCAGCACGGACTGGCGGGTGGTGTCGGCGACGCCCGGCTTCCCGTTGAGGACCCGGCTGACGGTCGCTTCGCTCACCCCCGCCTGCAACGCGATGTCCGCAAGCCGTGTGGTCACAGCACTGGACTGTAGCGGCCGAGGTTCTCCTTGCACACCGACGGGACGCCTGGTGCGCGCGGTCGCGCGGCCCACTGCGGGTGGCTTGGTCATCGCGGTCCCTCAACTCGTGGTCGGCGTCCGCTCCGCAACGGATATTTCCCCCGACGGAAGCGGATGGCAAGTGCTTGCAGAGTCTTGCACAACTGTCCGAGTCCCCGCCGAGCAGCCGGAAACACGGGCCTCGGAGCGGTCGAGGGGAGGTCACGGCGGGATAACCATCCGCACCTCTTGCAACTTTTTGCTGCAAGGTCTTTCGCAACGCCTTGCAGCGGAGCTAATGTCACCGACGCCCGGCGGCCAACGGCGCAGTCGGCAGCACGAAACGGGCTTCACCCTCAAGGAGAACTCATGCGGCGTGGCATAGCGGCCACCGCGCTGGTGGCGTCCCTCGCCCTGGCAGCGACGGCGTGCGGCGGAAGCGACAGCGGCGACAAGGCCGACGGTCCCGTCACCATCACCTGGTGGGACACCTCCAACGCCACCAACGAGGCGCCGACCTACAAGGCCCTCGTCAAGGAGTTCGAGGCCGCCAACAAGGGCGTCAAGGTCAAGTACGTCAACGTCCCCTTCGACCAGGCGCAGAACAAGTTCGACACCGCCGCCGGTTCCAAGGGTGCTCCCGACGTGCTGCGCTCCGAGGTCGGCTGGACCCCCGCCTTCGCCAAGAAGGGCTTCTTCCTGCCGCTGGACGGCACCGACGCCCTGGCCGAGCAGGACAAGTTCAAGCCGAACCTGATCAAGCAGGCCCAGTACGAGGGCAAGACCTACGGCGCGCCGTTCACCACGGACACCCTCGCCCTGGTCTACAACAAGGCCCTGTTCGAGAAGGCCGGCGTCGAGGCCCCCAAGACCTGGGACGACCTGAAGAAGGCCGCCGCCACGATCAAGGCCAAGACCGGCGTGGACGGCTACTGGGGCTCGACCCAGTCCTACTACGCACACTCCTTCCTCTACGGCGAGGGCGCCGACACCGTCGACGTCGACGCCAAGAAGATCACGGTCACCTCGCCCGCGGCCGAGAAGGCCTACGGCACCTGGCTGAGCCTGTTCAAGGGCAAGGGCCTGCACAAGGCCGACACCACCGCCGACGCCTACGCCCACATCCAGGAGGCGTTCGTCAGCGGCAAGGTCGCCTCGATCATCCAGGGCCCGTGGGAGATCACGAACTTCTACAAGGGCTCGGCGTTCAAGGACAAGGCCAACCTCGGCATCGCCACCGTCCCGGCCGGCTCCTCCGGCAAGGCGGGCGCCCCGACCGGCGGCCACAACCTCTCGGTGTACGCGGGCTCGGACAAGGCCCACCAGGAGGCCTCGCTGAAGTTCGTGAAGTTCATGACCTCGGCCAAGGCCCAGGAGACCATCGCGCTGAAGAACAACACGCTGCCGACGCGCGACGACGCCTACACCGCCGAGGTCAAGGCCGACCCGGGCATCGCCGGCTACCAGGGTGTGCTCGCCGCCGCCCAGCCGCGGCCGGAGCTGCCCGAGTACAGCTCCCTGTGGACGCCGCTGGACGACGAGCTGCTCGCGATCGCCGGTGGCAAGAAGTCCCTGGACGAGGGGCTGAAGAGCGCCGAGACCTCCATCGCCAAGCTGCTCCCGGACTACAGCAAGTAGGCCCTGTGGCCGCCGGATCCTCCAGCTCAGAGGGGGAAGGATCCGGCGGCCATCGGCCTGTGTGCCGTACCCCCTGATCTCCAGCTGATCTCCAGTTCGCGAAGAAGGTTGTCGAACATGACAGTCGCCATCGACCGAGCGACCGGCAAGCGGAGCGGTGACCGCGGTCCCCGGTCCGGGCTGGGCCGGCGCCTCAAGCACAGCTACCAGAAGCACTGGTACGCCTACGTGATGATCGCGCCCGTGGCCGTCGTGCTCGGCGTCCTCGTGCTGTACCCCCTGGCCTACGGCCTCTACCTGACGCTGACCGACGCGACCAGCCTCAACACGGCCCGGACGATCGGCGTCAACGAGATCGAGGCCACCTACAAGTTCATCGGCTTCGACAACTACGCCGACATCCTGTGGGGGGAGACGGCCTACGACCGCTTCTGGTCGCACTTCATCTGGACGATCGTGTGGACGGCCCTGTGCGTCGCCCTGCACTACTCCATCGGCCTGGGCCTGGCGCTGCTGCTCAACCAGAAGCTGCGCGGGCGCACCTTCTACCGGCTGATCCTCATCCTGCCGTGGGCCGTGCCGACCTTCGTCACCGTCTTCGGCTGGCGCTTCATGCTCGCCGACTCCGGCATCATCAACTCCGCCCTGGAGATGCTGCACCTGCCCAGCCCAGCGTGGCTGGAGGACACCTTCTGGCAGCGCTTCGCCGCGATCATGGTCAACACCTGGTGCGGCGTGCCGTTCATGATGGTCTCCCTGCTCGGCGGCCTGCAGTCCATCGACTCCTCCCTGTACGAGGCCGCCGAGATGGACGGCGCCACCCGCTGGCAGCAGTTCCGCTACGTCACCCTGCCGGGCCTGAGGTCGGTCAGCTCCACCGTGGTGCTGCTCGGCGTGATCTGGACGTTCAACCAGTTCGCCATCATCTTCCTGCTGTTCGGCAACACCGCGCCGGACGCGCAGATCCTCGTCACCTGGGCCTACCAGCTCGGCTTCGGACAGCAGCCGCGCGACTTCGCGCAGTCGGCCGCCTACGGCATCCTGCTGCTCGGCATCCTGATCGTCTTCACCTCCTTCTACCGCCGCTGGCTGAACCGCGATGAGCAGCAGCTCGCGATCTGAGGCAGGAGTCCCCATGAGCACCACGACCGTCCAGCAGTCCGCGGGCGGGGCTCCGGTCCCCGCCACCGCCCCCGTGCCCGCCCCCGTGCGCCGGCGCGGCCGGCGCGGCACGGCCGGGAGCCTCCTCTCCCACGGCCTGCTGATCATCGCGAGCCTGATCGCGCTCTTCCCGATCGCCTG
This sequence comes from Streptomyces sp. WAC04114, assembly GCF_019733245.1. Classification (NCBI taxonomy): domain Bacteria; kingdom Bacillati; phylum Actinomycetota; class Actinomycetes; order Kitasatosporales; family Streptomycetaceae; genus Streptomyces; species Streptomyces sp. WAC04114. The sequence goes on along the minus strand of NZ_JAIGQA010000043.1, from coordinate 19,434 downwards.
GCTGGTCTTCCTGTCCCTCGGCCCGGACAAGGACGACTACCTGCACCCCGGTGGCATCTGGTCGAAGATGACCCTGGACAACTACAGCTTCGTGCTGCAGGAGACCGCCTTCTTCCACTGGCTGCAGAGCACGCTGATCGTGTCCCTGGGGACCACGGTCATCGGAGTGGTCATCGCCGCCACGACCGGGTACGCCGTGTCCCGCATGCGCTTCCCGGGCTACAAGAAGTTCATGTGGGTCCTGCTGTGCACGCAGATGTTCCCGATCGCCGTGCTGATCGTGCCGATGTACCAGATCCTGTCGAGCCTGCAGCTCGTCGACACCTACCTCGGCCTGATCCTGGTCTACTGCTCGACCGCGGTGCCCTACTGCGCCTGGCTGCTGAAGGGCTACTTCGACACCATCCCGTTCGAGATCGACGAGGCCGGCCGGGTCGACGGGCTGACGCCCTTCGGCACGTTCTTCCGGCTGATCCTGCCGCTCGCCCGGCCGGGGCTGGCGGTGGCCGCCTTCTACAGCTTCATCACCGCCTTCGGTGAGGTCGCCTTCGCCACCGTGTTCATGCTGGACGACGAGAAGTACACCTTCGCCGTCGGCCTGCAGAGCTTCATCAGCGAGCACGACGCCCAGCGCAACCTGATGGCGGCGACCGCGGTGCTCATCGCGATACCTGTCTCCGCGTTCTTCTACCTCGTGCAGAAGAACCTGGTGACCGGGCTCACCGCCGGCGGCACGAAGGGGTGACCTTCGTGAGTGACCGGCCGCGGATTCGTCGTGGCCGGTCGCGCAGTTTCCCCGCGCCCCTGACGGGGCGCGGGGCGGGCGGCCGCGGTGCCCATCCGACCCCGCTGTACCGCGGCCGCCCCCTCTCCCCACCCACGCTTCCATGACCGACATCCTGTTACGCATCAAGGACGACATGAGCCAGCACTCAGCTGCACCTGCCCCCACCCCCACAGTGGCCGTCGCCAAGCGCCGCGACTGGTGGCGGGACGCGGTGATCTACCAGGTGTACCCGCGCAGCTTCGCCGACAGCAACGGCGACGGCATGGGCGACCTGGAGGGTGTCCGCAGCCGCCTGCCGTACCTACGCGACCTCGGCGTGGACGCCGTGTGGCTCAGCCCCTTCTACGCCTCGCCGCAGGCCGACGCCGGCTACGACGTCGCCGACTACCGCGCCGTCGACCCCATGTTCGGCAACCTCCTGGACGCCGACGCGCTGATCCGCGACGCCCACCGGCTGGACCTGCGGATCATCGTCGACCTGGTGCCCAACCACTCCTCCGACCAGCACGAGTGGTTCAAGCGGGCCGTCGCCGAGGGCCCCGGCTCCTCGCTGCGGGACCGCTACCACTTCCGCCCGGGCAAGGGCGACAACGGCGAACTGCCGCCCAACGACTGGGAGTCGATCTTCGGCGGCCCGGCCTGGACCCGGGTCACCGAGCCCGACGGCACGCCCGGCGAGTGGTACCTGCACCTCTTCGCCCCCGAGCAGCCCGACTTCAACTGGGAGCACCCGGCGGTCGGCGACGAGTTCCGCTCCATCCTGCGCTTCTGGCTGGACATGGGCGTCGACGGCTTCCGTATCGACGTCGCCCACGGTCTGGTGAAGGCGGAAGGCCTGCCCGACCTTGGATCCCACGACCAGGTGAAGCTGCTGGGCAACGATGTCATGCCGTTCTTCGACCAGGAGGGCGTGCACGAGATCTACCGGCAGTGGCGGCTCATCCTCGACGAGTATGCGGGCGAGCGCATCTTCGTCGCCGAGGCCTGGACGCCGACCATCGAGCGCACGGCCCACTACGTCCGCCCGGACGAGCTGCACCAGGCCTTCAACTTCCAGTACCTCAGCACCCACTGGGACGCCGAGGAGATGCGCGCGGTCATCGACCGCACCCTGGAGGCCATGCGCCCGGTCGGCGCCCCCGCCACCTGGGTGCTCTCCAACCACGACGTGACCCGGCACGCCACGCGCTTCGCCAACCCGCCCGGCCTCGGCACCCAGATCCGCCTGGCCGGCGACCGCGAACTGGGCCTGCGCAGGGCCCGGGCCGCGAGCCTGCTGATGCTGGCACTGCCCGGCTCGGCCTACGTCTACCAGGGCGAGGAACTCGGCCTGCCCGACGTCGTCGACCTGCCGGACGAGGTGCGTCAGGACCCGGCGTACTTCCGGGGCGCGGGCCAGGACGGCTTCCGCGACGGCTGCCGGGTGCCGATCCCGTGGACCCGGACGGGTTCGTCGTACGGCTTCGGTGACGGCGGCAGCTGGCTGCCGCAGCCGGAGGGCTGGGGCGAGCTGAGCGTCGAGGCGCAGACCGGCGAGGCCGGTTCGACCCTGGAGCTGTACCGGACCGCGCTGCGCGTGCGGCGCGAGCAGCCCGACCTCGGCGCCGGCACCTCCGTGGAGTGGCTGCGGGCGCCCGAGGGCGTGCTGGCCTTCCGGCGCGGGGAGTTCGTGTGCGTCGCGAACACCACCGCCGAGTCGGTGGCGATGCCTGCGTACGGCCGGGTGCTGGTGGCGAGCGGAGAGATCATCGAGGTGGACGACGAGGCGAAGGTGCCGGCCGACACCACGGTGTGGTGGACCACCGCGACCGCGGGGGACCGCGCCTGATTTTCCTTTGAATTTCGTACGGCCCGCTGCCCTTTCGGGTGGCGGGCCTTTACCATCTGCGTTACCGCAAGGTTTCTGAACCTTGCTGCAAGAACCTTCAACGAAGAAGGAAACCCCACATGGCACGCAGATATCTCGCTTCCGCCGTCGCGCTCGCCGCGGCTGTGGTTGTCATGAACCCGACCAGTGCGCAGGCCTCCCTACCTGGCACCAAGGACGTCACCGCCGTCCTCTTCGAGTGGAACTTCGCCTCGGTGGCCCGCGAGTGCACCAACACCCTAGGGCCCGCCGGATACGGCTACGTCCAGGTCTCCCCGCCCGCCGAGCACATACAGGGCTCGCAGTGGTGGACCTCGTACCAGCCGGTCAGCTACAAGATCGCCGGCCGGCTCGGCGACCGCACGGCCTTCCGGAACATGGTGAACACGTGTCACGCGGCTGGTGTGAAGGTCGTCGCGGACACCGTCATCAACCACATGGCGGCCGGCAGCGGCACCGGCACCGGCGGCTCGTCGTACACGAAGTACACCTACCCGGGCCTGTACTCCGCGCCCGACTTCGACGACTGCACCGGCCAGATCGGCAACTACCAGGACCGCTGGAACGTCCAGCACTGCGAACTGGTCGGCCTCTCCGACCTCGACACGGGCGAGAACTACGTCCGCGGCGCGATCGCCGGCTACATGAACGACCTGCTCTCCCTCGGGGTCGACGGCTTCCGCATCGACGCGGCCAAGCACATCGACACCGCCGACCTCGCCAACATCAAGTCCCGGCTGAGCAACCCGTCGGTGTACTGGAAGCAGGAGGTCATCTACGGCTCCGGCGAGGCGGTTCAGCCCACCGAATACACGAGTAACGGCGACGTCCAGGAGTTCCGCTACGCCTACGACCTCAAGCGGGTCTTCAACAACGAGAACCTCGCCTACCTGAAGAACTACGGCGAGGGCTGGGGCTACATGAGCAGCGGCGTCTCCGGTGTCTTCGTCGACAACCACGACACCGAGCGCAACGGCTCGACCCTCAGCTACAAGGACAACGCCAACTACACGCTGGCCAACGTCTTCATGCTGGCCTGGCCCTACGGCGCCCCGGACATCAACTCCGGCTACGAGTTCTCCGACCACGACGCCGGCCCGCCGAACGGCGGCCAGGTGAACGCCTGCTGGCAGAACGGCTGGAAGTGCCAGCACAACTGGCCGGAGATCAAGTCCATGGTCGGCTTCCGCAACGCCACCCGGGGCCAGGCCGTCACCAACTGGTGGGACAACGGCGGCGACGCGATCGCCTTCGGCCGGGGCAGCAAGGGCTTCGTGGCCATCAATCACGAGTCGGGACCGCTGACCCGGACGTACCAGACGTCGCTGCCGGCGGGGTCGTACTGCAACGTGCAGAACAACACGACCGTGACGGTGAACTCCAGCGGGCAGTTCACCGCCTCCCTGGGCTCCAACACGGCCCTGGCGATCCACGCGGGCAAGTCGAGCTGCTGAGCGGCCTCTTGAAAAGTTTTACCGATGGTTTCAAGCCTCTTGCTGTAAGCGTTGCGGCGGCGATACGGTCGCGCGGGGTCGGACCCGAAGAGCCGTAATCGCAAGGAGCCCATCTGTGATACCGAGATGGCCGACGCCGTCGAGGCGCCGAACCACCCATGCCGGACGGGTCGCTGCGGTCACCGTGACCGCGCTGGCCGCAGCGCTCGTCCAGCCCCTCGCCGCGCGGGCCGACACACCGCCTCCGCCCCCCTCCGACGCCAAGCTGGCCGCCGCGCCCGCACGGCACGACGCCACCCGTGAGCAGTTCTACTTCGTCCTGCCGGACCGTTTCGCCAACGGCGACCCGCGCAACGACAAGGGCGGCCTGACCGGTTCCCGCCTCGCCACCGGTTACGACCCCACCGACAAGGGCTTCTACCAGGGCGGCGATCTCAAGGGCCTGACCAAGAAGCTCGACTACATCAAGGGCCTGGGCACCACCGCCCTGTGGATGGCCCCGATCTTCAAGAACCAGCCCGTGCAGGGCACCGGGGCCAACGCCTCGGCCGGCTACCACGGGTACTGGATCACGGACTTCACCCAGGTCGACCCGCACTTCGGCACCAACAAGGACCTCGAGACCCTCATCGACAAGGCCCACGCCAAGGGCATGAAGGTCTTCTTCGACGTCATCACCAACCACACGGCCGACGTCGTCGACTACGAGGAGAAGTCCTACGACTACCTCTCCAAGGGCGCCTTCCCGTACCTGACGAAGGACGGCGAGCCCTTCGACGACGCCGACTACGCGGACGGACGACGGGACTTCCCCGAGGTCGGCACCGGCTCCTTCCCACGCACCCCGACCGTCCCCGCGGCGAAGAAGAACGTCAAGGTCCCGTCGTGGCTCAACGACCCGACGATGTACCACAACCGGGGCGACTCCACCTTCGCCGGTGAGAGCTCCGAACACGGCGACTTCTCCGGCCTGGACGACCTGTGGACCGAACGCCCCGAGGTCGTGAGGGGCATGGAGAAGATCTACCAGCGCTGGGTGCGGGACTTCGACGTCGACGGCTTCCGGATCGACACCGTGAAGCACGTCAACATGGAGTTCTGGACGCAGTGGGCCACCGCCCTCGACGCCTACGCCGCCAAGCGCGGCCGGGACGACTTCTTCATGTTCGGCGAGGTCTACTCGGCCGACACGAACGTCACCGCCCCGTACGTCACCCAGGGCCGGCTCGACGCCACGCTCGACTTCCCCTTCCAGGAGGCCGCCCGGCAGTACGCCTCGCAGGGCGCGAGCGCGCAGAAGCTCGCGGCTGTCTTCGGCGACGACTACAAGTACACGACCGGCAAGGCCAACGCGTACGAGCAGGTCACCTTCCTCGGCAACCACGACATGGGCCGCATCGGGTCGTTCCTGAAGCAGGACGACCCGAAGGCCACCGACGCCGAGCTCCTCGCCAAGGACAAGCTCGCCAACGAGCTGATGTTCCTCAGCCGCGGCAACCCGGTCGTCTACTACGGCGACGAGCAGGGCTTCACCGGCCCGGGCGGTGACAAGGACGCCCGGCAGAGCATGTTCGCCTCGCGCACCGCCGACTACCTCGACGACGACCGCATCGGCACCGACCGCACCCACGCCGAGGACGCCTACGACACCAAGGCCCCGCTCTACCGGCAGATCAGCGCCCTCGCCGCACTGCGCAAGGCCCACCCGGCCCTCACCGACGGCGTCCAGCAGCAGCGGTACGCGGCCGACGGCCCGGGCGTCTACGCCTTCTCCCGCACCGACGCGAAGACCGGCACCGAGTACGTCGTCGCCTTCAACAATGCGGGCAAGGCAGAGACCGCCACCTTCCCGACCGGCTCGGCCGGCATGACCTTCAAGGGCATCCACGGCACCGACGCCTCCCCCAAGAGCGACGGCGACAAGAAGCTCACCGTCACCGTCCCGGCCGGCTCGGCGGTCGTCCTCAAGGCCTCCGGCCGGCTCGCCAAGCCCGCCACCGCGCCCACGATCACCCTGAAGGCCCCGGCCGCGGGTGCGACGGGAACCGTCGAGGTCATCGCAGACACGGACGGCGGACAGCTCAACCGGGTCGTCTTCGCCGCGCAGACCGGCAACGGCAAATGGCAGACCCTCGGCTCCGCCGACCACGCCCCGTACAAGGTCACCCACACCATCGGCACGAACGTGGCGCCCGGCACGGCCCTGCGCTACAAGGCCGTCGTGATCGACTCGGCCGGCCGCACCGCCGGCGCCCTCGCCGCCTCCACCACCGGCACCCCGCCCGCCGAGGAGCCGCCCACCGCCTCCTCCCGCGACTACGCGATCGTCCACTACAAGCGCACCGACGGTGACTACGCCGACTGGGGCCTGTACGCCTGGGGCGACCTCGCCGAGGGCGAGGCCACCGAGTGGCCGAAGAGCCACCCCTTCACCGGCCGTGACGCCTACGGAGCCTTCGCCTGGGTCAAGCTCAAGCCCGGCGCCTCGGACGTGGGCTTCCTCGTCATCGACAAGGACGGGAACAAGGACGTCGCCACCGACCGCACGATCGACGTCACCAAGACCGGTGAGGTCTGGATCGAGCAGGGCAAGGACACCGTCACCACCGAGCGCCCCGACCATCCGGCGCCGGACAAGACCAAGGCCGTCCTGCACTACCACCGGGCCGACGGCACCTACGACGGCTGGGGCCTGCACGTCTGGACCGGCGCCGCGAACCCCACCGACTGGTCGAACCCCCTCGAGCCGGTGAAGACTGACTCCTATGGCGCTGTCTACGAGGTGCCGCTCACCGAGGGTGCCACCAGCCTCAGCTACATCATCCACAAGGGCGACGAGAAGGATCTGCCCACCGACCAGTCGCTCGACCTCAAGGCGAACGGCCACGAGGTGTGGCTGGTGAACGGCCAGGAGAAGTACCTGCTCCCGCAGCCCGCGGGCAGTGCCGCCGCCCTCGACCCGACCACCTCCAAGGCCGTCTGGATCGACCGGAACACCCTCGCCTGGAACGGCTCGGACGCCGCCGCCTCCACCCAGTTGCTGTACTCCCGCGATGGTTCGATCGCCGCGAAGGACGGCGCCCTGACCGGTGACGCGAAGTGGCTGCGCCTGTCGAAGGGCGAGCTGTCCGACGCCCAGAAGGCGAAGTTCCCGCATCTGAAGGAGTACGACGCCTGGACCGTCGACCCGCGTGACCGCGACCGGGTCCGCGAGGCCCTGCGCGGCCAGGTCGTCGCCACCCAGCACGCGGCGAACGGCGCCGTGCTCGCCGCGACCGGCGTGCAGATCGCCGGAGTCCTCGACGACCTGTACCCCGGCGCCACCAAGGCCGACCTGGGCCCGACGTTCTCCAAGGGCCGCCCCACGCTGTCCGTGTGGGCGCCGACCGCCCAGCAGGTGTCACTGGAGATCGGTGACTCCACCGCGCCGATGAAGCGCGACGCCGCCACCGGCGTCTGGTCCGTCACCGGCCCGAAATCCTGGAAGGGCAAGCCCTACCGCTACGTCGTGAAGGTCTGGGCGCCCAGCGTCCGCAAGGTCGTCACCAACAAGGTCACCGACCCCTACTCCCTCGCCCTCACCGCCGACTCCGAGCGCAGCCTCGTCGTCGACCTGGGCGACAAGGCCCTCAAGCCCTCCGGCTGGTCGGCGTACACCAAGCCCAGGGCCGTACCGCTGAAGGACGCGCAGATCCAGGAGCTGCACATCCGGGACTTCTCCGTGGAGGACCGGACCTCGAAGCACCCCGGCACCTACCTCGCCTTCACCGACAAGGCCGCCGACGGCAGCAAGCACCTGCGCGAGCTGGCGAAGGCGGGTACCTCCTACGTCCACCTGCTGCCCGCCTTCGACATCGCCACCATCCCGGAGAAGAAGGCCGACCAGGCCAAGCCCGACTGCGACCTGGCCTCCTTCCCGGCCGACTCCGACAAGCAGCAGGAGTGCGTCGGGAAGACCGCCGCGAAGGACGCCTACAACTGGGGCTACGACCCGTACCACTACACGGTCCCCGAGGGCTCCTACGCCACCGATCCGGACGGCACCGCCCGCACGGTCGAGTTCCGGAAGATGGTCAAGGCCCTCAACGACGACGGACTGCGGGTCGTCATGGACGTCGTCTACAACCACACCGCCGCGAGCGGCCAGGAGAAGACCAGCGTCCTCGACCGGATCGTGCCCGGCTACTACCAGCGGCTCCTCGCCGACGGCTCGGTCGCCAACAGCACCTGCTGCGCCAACACCGCCACCGAGAACGCCATGATGGGCAAGCTCGTCGTCGACTCGATCGTCACCTGGGCGAAGGAGTACAAGGTCGACGGCTTCCGCTTCGACCTCATGGGCCACCACCCGAAGGCCAACATCCTCGCCGTGCGCAAGGCCCTCGACGCGGTGACCCTCGAGGAGGACGGCGTCGACGGCAAGAAGATCATCCTCTACGGGGAGGGCTGGAACTTCGGCGAGATCGCCGACGACGCCCGGTTCGTCCAGGCCACGCAGAAGAACATGGCCGGCACGGGCATCGCCACCTTCTCCGACCGGGCCCGTGACGCGGTCCGCGGTGGCGGCCCCTTCGACGAGGACCCCGGCGTCCAGGGCTTCGCCTCGGGCCTGTACACCGACCCCAACTCGTCGAAGAGCAACGGCACCGAGGCCGAGCAGAAGGCCCGCCTGCTGCACTACCAGGACCTCATCAAGGTCGGCCTGTCCGGCAACCTCGCCGGCTACCGGTTCACCGACACCGCGGGCAAGGAGGTCAAGGGCTCCGAGGTCGACTACAACGGCGCGCCCGCCGGCTACGCAGACGCCCCCGGTGACGCCCTCGCCTACGCCGACGCCCATGACAACGAGTCCCTGTTCGACGCGCTCGCCTTCAAGCTGCCCGCTTCGACGAGCGCGGACGACCGGGCCCGGATGCAGGTCCTGGCCATGGCGACGGCCACCCTCTCGCAGGGCCCGGCCCTCTCCCAGGCGGGCACCGACCTGCTGCGCTCCAAGTCCCTGGACCGCAACTCCTACGACAGCGGCGACTGGTTCAACGCCGTCCACTGGAGGTGCCAGGACGGCAACGGCTTCGGCCGCGGACTGCCCATGGCGGCCGACAACACCGACAAGTGGCCGTACGCCAAGCCCCTGCTGAGCACGGTCGAGGTGGGCTGCGAGCAGATCGAGGGCACCTCGGCCGCCTACCGCGACCTGCTGCGGATCCGCGGCACCGAGAAGGACTTCTCCCTCGGCACGGCCGAGCGGGTGCAGTCCCGGCTGTCCTTCCCGCTGTCCGGCCAGGACGAGACGCCCGGTGTGATCACCATGCGGCTCGGTGACCTCGTCGTCGTCTTCAACGCCACGCCACAGAAGCAGGAACAGCGCGTCGCGGCACTCGCCGGGGCCGGCTACCGGCTGCACCCGGTGCAGGCGGCGGGGGCGGACTCTACCGTCAAGTCCTCCTCCTACGCGGCCGAATCGGGCACGTTCGCCGTTCCGGGGCGCACGGTCGCCGTCTTCACCCGGTCCGCCGGATAGCGCACTACGTTGGGTGGGGCGGGCCGTGAACCACGGTCCGCCCCATCCCCGTACGCTCCCGAGGGGCCACCGACTTGGACCCCAGTGGCACGCAGCAGAGCCCCGGCACCACCGTGCTGGTCGTCGACGACGTGGCGGCCAGCCGCTACGCCATGGGCGCGGTGCTGCAACGGGCCGGTCACCGCGTCGTGCCCGTCGCCAGCGGCGGCGAGGCGCTCATGGAGCTCGACGTCCGGCTGCGGGACGGCACCCTGCCCGACGTGGCTCTCGTCGACGTGGGTCTGCCCGACATGAGCGGTTTCGAACTGTGCCGCCGACTCCGGGCCCAGCCGCCCATGGCCGCACTCCCCGTCGTGCACTTCTCGGCCGCGGCGACCGCGCCCGGCGACCGGTGCCGGGGACTCGACTCCGGCGGGGACGCCTATCTGACCGTGCCCGCCGAACCACTGGAGATCCAGGCCGTCGTCCGGGCCGCCGTACGCGGCGCCCGCCGCACCACCGGCACCGATACCACCGTCCGGCGGCTGACCCTGCTGGCCGAGGCCGTCATCAGCGTGCAGGCGGCCCGCTGCCCCCGGGAACTGGCCACCGCAGCCGCCGACGGCACCGCACGCCTCACCCCCTCACCCGCCGTGGTGTTCGTCGTCGGCCCGGACGGCGAGCCGTACCGCGGCACCGCCCGGTGCGGCCCCGCGGACGCGGACAGCACCGCCCACCAGGCGGCGGCCCGGCTCGTCACCCGGCTCGCGGAGGGCCGCACGGGCGCGCTCACCACCGTCGTCCCCGCGCCGCTGTGGCCGGCCGGCGTCTTCCGGACCGGCGTCGAGGAGGACGCCCGCCTGACCGTGGCGACGGCCCACGACGGCCGGACCACGGTGTGCCTCGCCACGCCCGTGCGACGTCCGGCGACCGGCGACCCCGCGGACGACGGGCTGCGCGCCCGCCTCGCCCAGGCCACCGTGCTCGCCGCCGAACCGCTGCTGATGTACCAGGTGGAGCGGCGCGTCGCCCTCACCCTCCAGCGCAGCTTCCTGCCCCGGCCCCACAAGCTGCCGCACCTGCCGGGCGTCGACATCGTCGTCCGTTACGTGCCCGCCTCCGAGCAGGCGGAGATCGGCGGCGACTTCTACGCCGCCCTGCGCACCCGCGACGGGGTCCTCACTGCGGTCGGGGACGTCGTCGGGCACTCCCTGGACGCGGCAACCGTCATGGTCGAGATCCGCCACGCCCTGCGCGCCTACTGCGTCGACGAGTCCGACCCCGTCGTGCTGGCCACACGGCTCGACCGGATGCTCCAGAGGTACCACCCCGACGTCACCGCCACCGTGTGCCTGGCCCTGCTCGACCCCGGCAGCGGGCGGGTCCGCATCGCCAACGCCGGTCACATCCCGCCGCTGATCCTGCGCGACGGGGGCGACGCCCGGTACGCCGACGCCCGCGGTCCGCTGCTCGGCCTGGGCCTGGAGCGGCCCCCGGCGGCCGAGTGCCGGCTGCACCGCACCGATCGCCTGCTCATGATCACCGACGGTCTCATCGAGACCCGCGGCACCCCCCTGACGACCTCCATGGACCAGCTCCGCACGGCCGCCGCCGGCGCCCCGGCCGGTCTCGACGACCTCTGCGACGTGCTGCTGGGCTGCTTCGGCCAGGACCGCGAGGACGACATCGCGATGCTGGCCCTGCGGTTAGGGTGAGCGTGATGGCCGCCCGGAACAGGAGCACTGATGCCGCAGATCACCGTCGACTACTCGGCCGACCTCGCCGGCGACTTCGACCGGCCCGGTTTCGCGAAGGCGCTGCACGAGGCGACGGTCGAGATCGCGGCCGCCAGGCCGCCCGCCTGCAAGACCCGGTTCCGCCCGACCGAGGACATCGTGGTCGGCCCCGAGACCGAGGGGCACGCCCATGTCCATATCCACATCGCCCTGCTCGCCGGCCGCACCGACGACGTCAAGGCCCGGCTCACGCAGAGGGCGCTGGAGCTGCTGCGGGCGCATCTGAAGCCGGCCGGGGGGCTCGCGCTGCACGCCTCCGCCGAGGTCCGCGACCTGGACCCGTCGTACGCGAAGTTCGAGAGCTGAGTTCGGTCAGCTCGCCAGGGCGATGAGCCGGCCGGCCAGGAGCGCGAACGGGCCGTCGGCCGGCTCGTCCTTGACGATGCCGCGCAGCAGCGTGGCCATCTCCTCGTCGTAGGCGGCACTGACCGCGGCGAGGGCGGCGAAGTCGTTGACGAGCTGGGGCTCCAGCTCCTCGCGCGGGATGCGCCGGCCGTCCAGCCAGATCAGCGCCGTCGACTCGGCGAGGGAGATCCAGGAACGGACGACCAGTTCGAGGCGCGCCGGCGGATCGGTCACGCCCAGGTGCGAAAGGATCTGGACATACGCGGCCTGCCGTACGGAGTCGACGAGCGCATTGGTCGTGGAGGAGCCGACAGCCGGACCGCCGCGCATGAGGGCGGAGAAACCGGGCCCGTGTTCGTCCACGAAGTCGAAGTAGCGGTGCATCACGCGCAGCAGCCGCGCCCCCAGCGGACCCTCGTGCGGCTCCACGAAACGAGCCGCCAGATCGTCCGAGGCCCGCTGCAACGCCGCCTCGTACAGGCTGAGTTTGCCGGGAAAGTAGTGGTAGACCAACGGGCGTGAAATGCCCGCGGCCGACGCTATCTCGTCGATGGAGACCTCGTCGGGTGAGCGGCGGCTGAACAGTTCGAGGGCGACGCCGATCAACTGCTGCCGCCGCTCCTCGACTCCCATTCTGCGGCGAACCCCGGTAGTCATGCGAACACCTTACCGATCGATTCCGGCCTCGAACGGCCCGGATCGATCGCGGGGCTCAGCCGGCCTCACCGAGCGGGCCCCACATCCGCCTCCGTCAGCGCAGCCCGCCCAGCGAACGACCGTCCTTCAGGGTCCCCTTGAGCTGAGCCTGCGCCCCCTGCTCGGCCGGCACGGTCAGCAGACTGCCGCGCGCCGCCCCGTTCACTGCGCCCGTCGCCCGGATCGACGCGGTCTCCCGGCTCCCCGCGGCCAGCAGGTACCAGTCACCGGCCTTCGCCTTCCACAGCACCCCGGCCAGCACATGCGGATCCCGTGGCCCGCATGCCGGGACGTTCTCGGCCTGCGCCGCAGCTGCTCCGTGCGCCCCGCCCGGCGTGTGGAACTGCGCCAGCACCCGCGCCCCGCCGCCCCGCCAGGTCTCGGCCCGGGTGCACACCCACGCCGCCGAGCCGCTCGCGTCGGGCAGCGGCTGCTCGTTGAACGCCCAGGCGTTGACGCTGCGCACTCCCGCCGAGCGCACCGTGCCCAGCGAGCAGGCGAACGGCTGCCAGGTGTGCAGCGCCTCGGTCCCGGACACCTCGCGCGGGGCGCCCGGCCGTCCGGCGGTGAGCCGGGCCGGGACCAGTTCGCCCAGGTCGGTCAGCAGCCGGGTCCTGGTGCCGTCGGTCACCTGCAGCACGTTCCACGAGGAGCAGGGGCCGGACCGCAGCGCCGGGCTGGCCAGCGGTGCGGTCACTCCGTCGGTGAGTGCGAGGTCCATCGCGCCGGAGCCCGGCTTCATCAGGTCCCGCTCGCCGGCCTTGCGCACCCAAGGGGCCGTCAGATAGCGGACATTGCCGTCGGAGCGGCCCAGGACCACCGCGCCCGCCTCGGCCCGCCCGGCCCCGTCGACCCGGGCGAAGTCGAGGGCGGCGCCCTGGGTGCCGTCCTTCGGCTCGGCGTACCGGGCGATGCGCAGACCGTCGTAGAGGATCACCACGCGCGCCGCGTCGACCGTCCCCGCGTACAGCAGCTGGGGCGGTCCGGCCGGGCCGCCGGACAGGGTGCCGGGGGTCACCGACACCTGGACCGTCTCGCCGGGGCGGGCCCACACGGCCAGGGCGCGGCGCAGCAGGGCCTTGTCGCCGGTCAGGTCGCCGCGGGCCGGCCACACGGAGAAGTCGGTGCGTGCCGAGCTGCGCCAGGCGGTCGGGGGCATCCGGGTCAGCTTCGAGGGGTCCAGGGCGGCCTGCGCGGCCGGGTTCTGCGCATACGGGGGTGCCGCGGCGCCCTCGGGCCCCCAGCCCTCGCCGGGCAGTCCGAGCAGCGCCCCGCAGGCCAGCAGCGCGGCACCGGCGGCCAGGGCGGCCTTCAGGTGCTGGCGGCGGCGCATCAGGTCGGTGGGGCGGGCCTGGAGCGAGCAGGGGTCGAACTCGGGGGAGTCGAGCAGCCCGTACTGGGCGGGGATCCCGCCGGCCTCCAGAACGGCGCCCTCCGGGTCCGCGACGCCCGCCGCCGCGAGGACCTCGCACACCCCGTCGTCCGTGAGCCGCTCCAGACCGAGCAGCGCGTAGGCGGCCCGGGCCGGGCCCGAGAGGGTGGACAGCCGCTGGTCCAGGGAGAGTTCGTCGGCACCGCCGGAGCGCGGGAACAGCTTCAGACCCCACACGTGCGGCAGCAGCGGGGGCAGCTGGGACCTCTTGGGCCACGCCTTCGCCCTCAGCGGCAGGCCCGCCTCCAGCGCTGTGCGCAGCACCTGGAGACGGACCAGGGCGTACCCCGGGTCGCCGTCCCGGCCGGTGGACTGGGCCGGGATCATCGGGGCCGGGGTGCGGGTGCGGGTGCGGGGGAGGGCCCGCTGGGTGAGGGCGTGCGCGGTCAGGACGCGGCGGCTGCGGCCCAGCCCGGGCGGCAGCACCAGATAGGCCAGCCGGACGAGCCGCGGGTAGTGCTCGACGAGCGCGGCCTCGGCCTGCTCGACGTCGACGACCGGGCCGGACGGGGAGGGAGGTGCGGGGCGCTGGGCGACATCCTGTGACTGCACGTTCAGCAGAACGAGCGAATCGTTGGATGGTCACCTGCCCCCCTCGGCGTCACGCGCCCGGGTGCTCCCCGGGCTCCACGAGCAGCCGGGCGTAGTTCGCCATGGACCGCTGGTAGCGCGGCAGATGCGGGGCCAGGGCGCCCAGGGCCAGTGCCAGGGCCTCCCGGTCGCGGCCGAGGCTCGACAGACACAGGGCGAGACAGGCGCGTACGGGATCGTCCAGCTCGTCGGACGGCGCGAGAAGTTCGGGCGTCAGCAGCGCGACGCCCTCCTCGGCCCGGCCGATGTTCCGCAGGGAGCTGGCCAGCTGGATCTTCGTCCGGCGGGCCTTGTAGGGACTGGCGTCGGCGAGGCCCTTCTCCAGCGCCTCCCGGTACAGCGGGACCGCCTTGTCGGAGTGGCCCGTGGAGTCCCAGGCGCAGGCCTGCTCGAACGGCCCGAGCGGACTGCCTTCGGGCAGCTCGGCGACCAGGGCGTCGACATCGGCGCGGAAGCGGGCCTCGTCCTCCTCCGTCTCGGCGTAGTCGTCGAAACGGTCCCACAGGGCGGCCACGCGATCTTCCCAGTCCTGATCCACCGGATCACCCTCGCACAGGAGTGCACACCGGGGCAGCGGGATTTTGAGCACGGCGGGCTCCGCGGCCGTATCGAAGGCGAGAGCCTCTTGCCGGGGCTCCGTGCGGCATGCGTCCGGACCGTGCCGTGACATGGACCGTGCCGACAAGGACCGGAGGAACAGATGAGGGTGACCCGACCGATGCTCGCGCTGAGCGGCGCGGTGGCGATACTGGCGCTGACCGGCTGCGGCGGATCCGGCGACAAGGACGAAGCGGCCGTTCCGAAGGAGGTGAGCGGCAGCCTGGAGCACATCGCGGCCGAGGCCGACTGCAAGCCGAACATGCAGACCGACGCGGACACCATCCGCCAGGCCCTGTGCAAGAAGGGCAAGGAGAAGTATGTCCTCGCCACCTTCGCCACCGACCGCGGCCAGCGCGAGTGGCTGAACAGCGCCAAGGACTACGGCGGCTACTACCTCGTCGGCCGCAAGTGGGTCGCCGTCGGCGAGCAGAAGACGGTCACGTCGCTGCAGGGCACCCTCGGCGGGACCATGGAGGAGGGCTCCGAGCACATGAACCCCGGCGGCAGCCACAACAAGAACGGTCACGACGGCGGCGCCGGCCACCACGGCTGAACGCACGGGCCGCGACAGCAAGAGGCCGGCGGTGGGAATTCCCACCGCCGGCCTCTTGCCGCTATCGGATCAGGACTACTGGCAGTCCTGGCCGTTGTTGATGCACTCGACCATCTCGTTCATCACGTTGTCGTCGAAGAAGTTGATGAAGTCGTTGTGGTCGGTGATCGGCTTGTGCAGCTGCTCCGGGAAGGAGTCGACCGCGAAGGCGTTCTGCACCTGGCCGTTCTCGATCTGCGGCGCCTGTACGTCGTAGACCAGTCGGACCTGGAGCTGGGGGATGGCCTTGAAGCCGTTCGAGCAGCTGCCGTCCGCCTCCACGAAGTCCACGTGGGTGCGGTGGTTGGCGCTGTCGATGTTCTGGCCGTCCCAGCAGCTCTGGAAGTTGGACAGTCGGACCACGCTGCTGCCGTCGGGGCAGATCGGGTACTTGTCCGTCACCTGACGGTCCTCGAAGCCCGTGCAGGTCCAGGCCGTGTTTGCGTTGTTCAGGCCGTTGGTGAGGGACTTGGCGTCACCGGTGATGATGCGCAGGGCCGTCGGCATCGCGACGACGTCGCTGGTGCGGTTGCCGACGAACTTCAGCTGGGCCTCGGCCGGCTCGACGATCTTGCCGACGTTGCCGTCCTGGCCACCGCCGGGCTGACCGGCGTCGATGTCGTCCGAGCCGTCCTGGATCCGGAGGACCGGCCAGAAGTACGAGGACTTGTCGCCCTGGTTCTGGCAGGACGTGTCGGCGTTCGCCAGGTCCTCGTCGCTCGCGAAGGCGTTGTTGCTCTGGTTGCCGACGTAGTCGTGCTGGTGCTGCGCACCGTTGGACACGCCGGGCGCCACGATCACGTTGTCCGAGTTGCGGTTCTCGTTCTCGTTGGTGCCGCACTGCGTGGTGAACGTGCCCGTCGAACCGCCGTCGCCGTTCGCGGCGAGACCGTTCGGCAGGTTGCGGGAGTTGGGCTGGACGTCCTCGATGTTGATGAAGTCGTCCGCCGCCGGGCCGTTGTCGGCCTGCCCGCCGTTGCCACCCTGCCCGTTGTCCTGGCCGCCGTTGTCCTGCCCCTGGTCCTGGCCGCCGCCGTCGTTCTGACCGCCGTCGTTCTGACCGTCGTTGTTCTGACCGTCATTGTTCTGGCCGTCGTTGTTCTGACCATCGCCGGCCTGGCCGTCGGTGGTGTCGGCGTCGGCGGCCATGCCCTGACACGAGGCCATCTGCTCGAGGTTGGCCGGAGCCTTGCCGCCGACCCGCCGGATGTTGATGCCGATCCGGTCGATGACCGCGGTCCGCTTCGACTTCAGCGGGCCGAGGATGGCGTTGTCGACGAAGCCCGCGTCACCGGCCTGGGCCTGACGGGTGGAGGCGAGCCGGGTGTAGGCCTCGCTGATCTGCTTGTCGAGGTTGGCCAGCTCCTTGTCCACCCCCTTGCGGGCGCGTCGCGGCACGTCGGTCAGCTTCTGTCCGACGTCCGGGCACTGGATCGTGGCGATCTGTGCGCCCGCGGACTTCGTCTGGTTCGCCGAGTTCTCCTCGTGCGCCGAGGCGTAGAAGTTTGCCCAGATCAGCCCGCCCCCACCGAGCGCTAGGGCCGCCGATGCGGCAATGGCCTTGGTGGCCAGCGGCGTACGGCGTTTTCTTGTGTTGCGTCCCATGGAACTCCTCTGACTTCCTTTTTCGGGGGCATCGAGGCGCCCGACAGGAGTGAAGCGGCTCCCTTCCATACGGAGGTGGTCCCACCGGTGTTCAGATGTCTCGGAAATTGATGCGAGATTCGTGAGGACCGTGTGTCCTCAACAGCCCCTTTGGCACCGGAAGTTGTGGATCCTCCACGGTGGGTGAACGGGCGGCTCGTCCGGTTTCACCGGCCGTGGTCGAGATGGGCGAGAACCGCCAGCACGCGGCGGTTGTTGTCGTCCGAGACCTCGAGCCCCGGTTTGGCGAAGATGTTGAGCGCGATCGAGACCAGGGACAGGCAGAAGCACAGCACCGCCCCCGGCAGGGAGACGAGGGCCAGCGCGAGCCCCCGCACCGCGGCGAGCCCGATGCCCCGCCCTGTCGTCCGCCCGCTGCCGTTCTTCGTGTCCGTGGTCATGGCGTCAGTCTCGCCGAGCACACCCGCCCGGTCACGGGGCCGGGACACCCGGCCGGGGGTGGTGCTACGTACACCTCGGGCGGGTCGTTCAGGCGCCGGCGCCGGACGCGAGCACCTTCGCCTCGACCTCGGGGTCGAGGCCCTTGCGCGTCCGGTCCGGGCGCTGGGGCGCGACACCGCCGATGCCGCACAGCCAGTTCCAGGTGTCGGCCACGGTCTCCTCGACGGGCCGGCACACCAGCCCGGCCGCGACCGCCCGGGAGACGTCCGCGCTGTGCAGGGCGTCGTGCAGGTCACTGCCCGGCGGCACCCACACCGGCAGCTCGGTCCACGGCTCGATGCCCGCCTCCAGGATCACCCCGGGCTCGGTCCAGCGGAGCTCGGCCGCACCGCCCGTGACCCGCGCGCACGCGTCGAGGAAGGTCCCCATCGTGGCGTGCCCCTGCGGACTGATCAGGCTGTACGGCCCACTCAGCTCCTGCTCCACCGCGCCGAGGATCCACTCCGACAGGTCCCGGACGTCGATGTACTGCAGGGGGAGGTCCCGCGGCCCCGGCGCCAGCACCGGGCCGCCGCGGGCCGCCCGGGTCAGCCACCACGGGAGACGGCCGACGTTCTCGTACGGACCCAGGATCAGCCCGGCCCGGACGAGGAGCGAGCGGTCCGCGCCGAAGGACTCGACGGTGGCCAGCTCGCCGCCCCGCTTGTCCCGGGCGTAGTCGGTCTGCTCCGAATCGGCCGCCGCCCCCTCGACCACCGGCGCGTCCTCGTCGTACCCGGCGGGCGGGGCCCACGCGTACACCGAGCAGCTCGACACGTACACGTACCGGCCGGCGCGGCCCCTCAGCAGCCGCGCCGTGTCCCGCACCGCCCGGGGCGCCGCCGACCAGGTGTCGACGACGACGTCCCACTCGCCCGGGTCGTCGGCGAGGGCGGCCAGGCCGCCGGGCGCGGTGCGGTCGCCGAGCAACGACCGCACACCCGGCGGCGCGTCGTGCCGCCCCCGGTGGAAGACGGTCACGTCCCAGCCGCGCCCCAGCGCCGCCTCCACGACGGCCCGTCCCACGAACTCCGTACCACCCAGCATCAGAAGCCTCATGCCGGTGACTCTGCCCGGTCGGGGGAGAGGAGGGAACGGGGATCTGCTGTCGGCAGACGGGGAGGGGCAGGGCGAGCGGGGGTGGTGTCAGTGTGCTGTCGGAGGCACGTACTTGTAGCCCACGCGGCGCACCGTGCGGATCGTGTCGCGGTGCTCCGCGCCGAGCTTGCGGCGCAGACGGGCGATGTGGACGTCGACCGTGCGGCCGTCGCCCACGTGCCCGTAGCCCCACACCGTGCCCACCAGCTGGTCGCGGGTGTGCACCCGGTTCGGGTGCGCCACCAGGTGCGCCAGCAGCTCGAACTCCAGGTACGTGAGGTCGAGCGGCTGCCCGGCCACCCGGGCGGTGCGCTGCACGGTGTCGACGCGGATCAGCGGCTCGCCGTCCGGTTCGGCACCGAGGTCCGGGCCGGCGGACCGCGGCAGGTCGGGCACCGCGACCGGGAACGGCGGCTGCTGGTCGGCCGGGACGAGCACCAGGTAGCCGACCATCGGCGGCTGCCCCGGCAGCGTGGGCAGGGTGTGCTGCGGAGCCGGCAGCCAGGTGGCGCCCGGCGGCAGCAGGTCCGCCACCGTCACCACCTCGTCCCGGTCGACGGCACGCAACCGGTGCCGGGGCCCGTGGGGCGC
>NZ_JAIGQA010000439.1:0-255 GCF_019733245.1 Streptomyces sp. WAC04114 | reverse complement strand
CAACGCCCCGAACCACCAGCACAACGCGAGCCGACCAGCCACAGACCCCGACGACGCCTCAGAACCCCAGCTTGCGCAGCTGCCTCGGATCCCGCTGCCAGTCCTTCGCGACCTTCACGTGAAGGTCAAGGCTGTATCGACATGCGGCTACCGCCGCGCGGCCGGCGCACCCAGCAACGCCCCGAACCACCAGCACAACGCGAGCCGACCAGCCACAGACCCCGACGACGCCTCAGAACCCCAGCTTGCGCAGCT
>NZ_JAIGQA010000438.1:0-257 GCF_019733245.1 Streptomyces sp. WAC04114 | reverse complement strand
TGACCGCGATCGACGAGGTGCCGGGCGGTCTGGAGCGCGCAATGGGCCACGCCGTTCACGTCGGGGGGAAAGGATTCGGTCACGATGACGACACGCATACCGGTGTTGTCGCCGTGCCGGACGTGGCCGCGTCAACGTGGATCTGTCCGGACGAGGAACGTCCTATGAGCGTTCTGAGGTGCACCCGCGCAGGTCAGGGGGTGGTCATGCCCTCCTGGCCCGCGGGTCACCCCGAGTTCACCCTGGAGGCGCGAATC
>NZ_JAIGQA010000437.1:0-293 GCF_019733245.1 Streptomyces sp. WAC04114 | reverse complement strand
TGCGGCGCACCGGCGCCGGGGTGGAGACCCTCGACCCGGACGGGGTCTGGCGGCGGGCGTCCCGGCACACGGAGACGATCGAGGTGGCGGGCGAGGAACCGGTCGAGGTCGAGGTCATCGAGACCGCCCGGGGCCCGGTGATCATCGGCGGCCCCGAGGGCATCGACGGCGACCCGGCGTGCCTGGCGTACGACGGCGACCCGGCGGACCTGGCGTACGACGGCGGTAAGGCCGATCACACAGATGCCGCCGCTTCCGCCGATCACCCAGATCGCGCGGGTCTCGCAGATGCC
>NZ_JAIGQA010000436.1:0-293 GCF_019733245.1 Streptomyces sp. WAC04114 | reverse complement strand
GGCTGCTGCTGTCGGGGACCGCCGGGACGATGTGGGTGTTCATCCTGGGCCGGGCCGTGCAGGGGTTCGGCGGCGGGCTGGTGATCGTCGCGCTGTACGTCGTGGTCGGTCGGGCCTATCCGGAGCGGTTGCGGCCCGCCATCATGGCCGCGTTCGCCGCGAGCTGGGTGCTCCCGTCGATCGTCGGCCCGCTCGCCGCCGGCACGGTGACCGAGCAGTTGGGGTGGCGATGGGTGTTCGTGGGGATACCCGTGCTCGTCGTCTTCCCGCTCGCGCTCGCGCTGCCGCAGATA
>NZ_JAIGQA010000435.1:0-295 GCF_019733245.1 Streptomyces sp. WAC04114 | reverse complement strand
GTGGACGACTCAGGACGGGTCACACGGCCGGCACCGGGAGCAGTGTCCGCCCCCGAGCGGGCCCCGCCGCCGACGCCGGACGCCGGGGACGCCTCAGGGCGCGTCCCGCGACCGACACCGGACGCCGCGTCCGCCTCAAAGCGTGCCTGGCGGCCGAGGCCATACGCCGTGGACGACTCAGGACGGGTCACACGGCCGGCACCGGGAGCAGTGTCCGCCCCCGAGCGGGCCCCGCCGCCGACGCCGGACGCCGGGGACGCCTCAGGGCGCGTCCCGCGACCGACACCGGACGCCG
>NZ_JAIGQA010000434.1:0-338 GCF_019733245.1 Streptomyces sp. WAC04114 | reverse complement strand
CGGCGCAACGCGGCCCGCTTCGGCCTGGACGACATCACCGAGGGCAAGCACCGCCGCACCGGCGAGCGGTTCAACCTGCGGTGGCTCTACACGCACATGATCGAGGAGTACGCGCGGCACAACGGCCACGCCGACCTGCTCCGCGAGCGCATCGACGGCGCGACCGGCGACTGACGCCGCCCCTGCGTCACCCCTGTCACACCGGCGCCCTTCGTACGGGGCGCGAGATCACCCGTGCGGGGCATGATCCGCCTGTCCGCCGCCCCACCGCGGGCCGGACGCACCAGAGTTGCGCGGATGCATCGAACGACGACCACAGCGACGCTCCTGGTGACCGT
>NZ_JAIGQA010000433.1:0-351 GCF_019733245.1 Streptomyces sp. WAC04114 | reverse complement strand
CGTACTCGTTGACGACCACCGACTCCGGGGCGCGCTTCAGCCAGTCACGCACTACCGAACCCGACAGCGCCTCGCCACCCACCACCCACGTCCGCGCCGCACCCGACACATCCGCCAAGTGCTCGCCCAGCAGAGGCAGATGCGCGGGAACAACCTTGGCCAGACCGAACCCGGAATGCGTCTCAAGCACCCGTGCCAGACCTTCGGCGCCACCCTCGCGGGAGACCACCACCGCACCACCCGACACCAGCGGCACCAGCACACTGGTCACCGTCAGGTCGAACGCCAGCGACGAATGCAACGGCGCACCACCCGGGCCATACAACCCCGACGCCCACCCCACATAGTTCG
>NZ_JAIGQA010000432.1:0-364 GCF_019733245.1 Streptomyces sp. WAC04114 | reverse complement strand
GACGCCGACCGCCGTCAGCGGCTGCTCGCCCCAGCGCGCGACCAGCTCGGGGTGGCAGGCGGCCAGCTCGCCCGGCCGGATCAGCTGCGCGAACACGCTGCCCGGGTACACCAGCTCGCCCGCCGGGTCGGGAGCGTCGGATGTTTGTAAGAGTCATGGGTAGTCGGTGTCGCGCGGGTCGAGTTCGTCCGGGTCGAGCACCACGTCGGTGGCCCGGACCAGCACCAGGTCCGCCTGGACGCCGACCGCCGTCAGCGGCTGCTCGCCCCAGCGCGCGACCAGCTCGGGGTGGCAGGCGGCCAGCTCGCCCGGCCGGATCAGCTGCGCGAACACGCTGCCCGGGTACACCAGCTCGCCCGCCGGG
>NZ_JAIGQA010000431.1:0-364 GCF_019733245.1 Streptomyces sp. WAC04114 | reverse complement strand
TACGGCGTCGAGGGCGAGGCGGCGGAGTCGCGCGGCAGCGGCTCGGTCAAGCTCAGCCTGCGGATCGCCCTGCGTGCGGCGGAGGACGGCTGCACCATCGTCTACGACGGCACGGCCTCCGCCGACGGACGGATAAAGGAGCTCCCGGCGGACGCGGTGGAGAGCGCCGTCACCCGGCTGCTGAACCGTTTCGCGGAGCAGCTCGCCGCGGCGGCCACGCGCGCGGACGACGACGCCTACGGCGTCGAGGGCGAGGCGGCGGAGTCGCGCGGCAGCGGCTCGGTCAAGCTCAGCCTGCGGATCGCCCTGCGTGCGGCGGAGGACGGCTGCACCATCGTCTACGACGGCACGGCCTCCGCCGACG
>NZ_JAIGQA010000430.1:0-462 GCF_019733245.1 Streptomyces sp. WAC04114 | reverse complement strand
GACGCACAACGGTCGCGTCCCGCCCCGATACGACGTAGACCGGACCCATGCCCGAAGGCAGCGAGCAGCCCCGCCACCCCGCGCGGAAACGGGAACCGGAATCGGGGCCGGCCGGTGTGCGCCGACTGCGGATCGGGGCCGGAGCCCTGCTCGTGGCCGCCGGCACGGCCTACTTCCTGCTGCCGCTGGAAGGGCTCGGCGCCGATCGCCCCTGGCTCGGCTGGCCGCTGTTCGTGATCTGCCTGGCACTCGTCGCCGCGCTGCTGCTGCGCCAGGTGCGCGACGTCGTCCTGGAGAGGCCGCAGGCCCGCTCGGGCATCATGATCTCGATGCTGATGTGCCTGGCCGTGCTGGTGTTCTCCTCCGGCTACTACGCACTCGCCCGGCAGCCGGGCCAGTTCACCGGTCTGCACACCCGGGTCGACGCGCTGTACTTCACCGTCGTCACCCTCGCGACCGTCG
>NZ_JAIGQA010000042.1:0-50301 GCF_019733245.1 Streptomyces sp. WAC04114 | reverse complement strand
CCCCCACCCCCGCCGCCCCAGCCCGGCCGTACCGCCGAGGTCGTCGAGACCGTCGAGACCGTCTTCCGGATGGAGTCGCCCCGGATCATCGCCGCAGTCGCACGGGTCGTCCGGGACGTCGGGATCGCCGAGGAACTCGCGCAGGACGCGCTGGTCGCGGCGCTGGAGCAGTGGCCCCGGGACGGGGTGCCCGACAACCCGGGCGCCTGGCTCATGACCGCCGCCCGCCACCGCGCCGTCGACCTGGTCAGGCGCCGGGAGAACTACGCCCGCAAGCTGGCGGAGATCGGCCGGGCCCTGCCCGACGCGGCCCCGGCGGAGGAGCCCGCCGACCCCGACGACATCGACGACGACCTGCTCCGCCTGGTCTTCACGGCCTGCCACCCGGTGCTGTCCACCGAGGCCCGCACCGCCCTCACCCTGCGCCTGCTCGGCGGCCTGACCACGACCGAGATCGCCCGCGCCTTCCTGGTCCCGGAGCCGACGGTCGCGCAGCGCATCGTCCGCGCCAAACGCACCCTCGCGACGAAGAACGTCGCCTTCGAGGTGCCGCACGGCCCCGACCGCGAGGCCCGCCTCGGCTCGGTCCTCGACGTCATCTACCTGATCTTCAACGAGGGGTACGCCGCCACGGCCGGCGACGACTGGCTCCGCCCGTCCCTGTGCGAGGACGCCCTGCGCCTGGCCCGGGTGCTCTCGGCTCTCATGCCGAAGGAACCCGAAGTGCACGGCCTCACCGCGCTCCTGGAACTCCAGGCCTCCCGGACGGCCGCCCGCACCGGCCCCTCCGGCGAGCCGGTCCTGCTGAAGGACCAGAACCGCTCCCGCTGGAACCGCATGCTCATCGCCCGCGGCATCACCGCACTGGGCCGGGCCGAGGCCACCTCCTCCGGCGCCCCGGGCCCTTACCTCCTCCAGGCGGCCATCGCCGCCTGCCACGCGCACGCGTACACCTACGAGGAGACCGACTGGTCCCGCATCGCCACCCTCTACGGCCTCCTGGCCGCCCGTTCCCCGTCCCCGGTCGTGGAGCTGAACCGCGCGGTGGCCGTCTCGATGTCCGAGGGCCCGGCCGCGGCCCTCGTCCTCGTCGACGCCCTGACCGGCGATCCCGCTCTGCGCGACTACCACCTGCTGCCCAGCGTCCGGGGCGACCTCCTGGCCCGCCTCGGGCGTACGGCCGAGGCCCGGGCGGAGTTCGAACGGGCGGCGTCGCTCACGCGGAACGAGAGGGAGCGGGACCTGCTGCTGCGCCGGGCGGCCGAGCCGTCCTGAAGGTCAGGCGGGGTGCCCGATGAGCATCGCCGGTGCCCCCGCGACCCGGGTCAGGAACACCGTGGCCGCGTGTGGCCCCTGCGGCTTGACCTTCTTGCGGAGCTCCTCCGGCTCGACCGCCGAACCCCGCTTCTTGACGGTGAGAATGCCGACCTGGCGCTCCCTCAGCAGCGCCTTCAGCTTCTTGACGTTGAAGGGCAGATGGTCGGTGATCTCGTAGGCGGTGGCGTACGGGGTCGGGTGCAGGGTGTCGGCCGTGACGTAGGCGATGGTCGCGTCGAGCAGCCCGCCGCCGACCTGGTCGGCCACCTCGGCGACCAGGTGGGCGCGGATGACGGCGCCGTCGGGCTCGTACAGGTAGCGGCCGGGCGGGCGGACCTCCGGGTCGGGCAGGCCGCGGGAGAGCAGGGTGCGGGGGCCCGGCAGGAGGGTCGCCCGGACCGCCCCCGGCTCGGTGCCGAACCACAGCACCGCTTCCTTGACGTCCCCGCCGTCGGAGATCCACTCGGCCTCGGCGTCCTCGGGGACGGCCTCGTGCGGGATGCCGGGGGCGACCTTCAGCGCGGCGCCGAGGGGGGCCCGGCGGGCGGCGGAGATCGCCCAGGACAGGGGCGGCGAGTAGGCCTCGGGGTCGAAGATCCGGCCGCGGCCGCCGCGCCGGGCGGGGTCGACGAACACGGCGTCGAAGCCGGCCGTGTCCACGTCCGTGACATCCGCCTCGCGCACCTCGACGAGACCGGACAGCCCCAGCGCGTCGGCGTTCGCCCGGGCCGCCGCGGCCGTCTGCGGGTCCCGGTCCACGGCCAGCACCCGGATCCCGGCACGGGCCAGCGCGATAGCGTCACCGCCGATGCCGCAGCACAGGTCGGCGACCGAGGTGATGCCCGCCTCGGCCATCCGCCGCGCCCGGTAGGCCGCCACGCTCGCCCGGGTCGACTGCTCGACGCCGTTCGGCGTGAAGAACATCCGGCCCGCGTCCTCGGCCCCGAACTTCACAGCCGCCCGCTGCCGCAGCCGCGCCTGCCCGAGCGCCGCCGACACCAGCGCGGCGGGGTGCTCGCGGCGCAGCCGGGTCGCGACGGCCAGCTCCTGCGCCGGGTCGGTGTCCCGCACCTCGTCGAGGAGGGCGCGGCCTTCGGGGGTGAGGAGGGGAGCGAGGTCGGTCACCGGATCATTGTCGGCCACGGCGGCGGGCGGGCGGCGTGTGGGCCAGTCGGTGGATGGTGGGGCGCGGGCCGCGGTGTCGGGCCGGGATCGACGGGAGGCGCTGCGAGGATCCGGCATCATGCGAGCAGTCGTACAAAATGACAAAAGCCGGGTATGGGGGGCATCGGGGCGAAGGTCCGCCGGCGTGCGGATCGGCCTCACCGTGCTCGTCCTCGCCGCCATCGCCTCCGGCTGCGCGCAGGACGGCGCGGGCGACCAGGTCACCCCGGCGGGTGGCCAGCAGCCCCTCGACGCGCCCCCGGCCCGCGCCCTCGACTCCTACGCCACCAAGCTGCGCGCCGCGCACGCCGCCCGGGTCGCCGCCGCGCACCGCTGGGGCCTGCGCAAGGTCCCCCGGGCGGCCCCGCCGGCCCCGGCGGAGAAGCCGAGGATCAGGACCCGCAAGGGCTTCGAGGTGGACGGCCACCGCGAGCTCGACCTGCCGCCCGTCTTCACCAGGGTCCCCACCCGCGACAAGGTCGTCTTCCTCACCATCGACGACGGCGCCGAGAAGGACCCCGCCTTCCTGCGGATGATGAGCGACCTGGACGTCCCGTACACCGCCTTCCTCAGCGGCTACCTGGTCAAGGACGACACCCGCTACTTCCGGACGATGCAGTCCAAGGGTGTGGTCCTGAACAACCACACCCTCCACCACCCCAATCTGCGGGGCATGTCCTACCGGGGGCAGAGGCGGGAGATCTGCGGCATGCAGCGCTACGTGCAAAGACAGTTCGGCAAGCGCCCCACCCTCTTCCGACCGCCCTACGGCAGCTACGACCGGGCGACCCTGCGCGCCGCCAAGACCTGCGGCATCACGTACGTCCCCCTGTGGAACGAGGAGGTCTTCGCCGACCACTGGGAGTACCGCGAGGGGGACCGCAAGCTGCGCCGGGGCGACATCGTCCTCACCCACTTCCGGGGCCGCGACCACTGGAAGGGCACGATGGCCGACATGGTCCGCCGCTTCCTCAACAAGGCGACGGCCCAGGGGTACGCGGTCGGGCGGCTGGAGGACTACCTGTGAGGCGGCCGGCCGCCGCCCTGCTGTGCGCGGTCCTGCTGGCCGGCTGCGCCGGGGGCGTGGGGGAGCGGCCGGACACCGCCGACGGCCGGGCCCAGGATTCGCCCCGCGCCGTGAGCGCCACCCGCCCGCTGCCGCCCGTGGTGGACCACGTCCCCACCCGCGAACCCGTCGTCTTCCTCACCTACGACGACGGCGCCGAACGCGACCCCCGCTTCGTCGGCCTCGTCCGCGAACGGCGCCTGCCCGTCAGCATGTTCCTCACGGACAGCGTCGTGGGCCCCGGCTACGGCCACTTCGCCCGGCTGCGCGCGGTCGGCGCGTCCATCCAGAACCACACCCTCGACCACCCCGCCCTGCGCGGCCTGCCCTACGCCGGCCAGCGCGCCGAGATCTGCGGCCAGCAGCACAAGCTCCGCTCCCGCTTCGGCATCAGCCCCCGCCTCTTCCGCCCGCCCTACGGCACCTACGACCGGACGACCCTGCGCGCGGCCGCCGACTGCGGCATCACGGCGGTCGTCCTGTGGCGCGCGTCCCTGGGCGTCGACGGCGAACTGACGTACACACGGGGCGAGCCGGGCCTGCGGCCGGGCGACATCGTCTCGGTGCCGGCGGGCGAGACGATGTCCCCGAGCCTGACCGAACGGACCGTGCGGCTGCTGCGCGAGATCGAGCGCAGGGGGCTTCGGGTGGGGCGGCTGGAGGACCACGTGCAGGACCGCCCGATGGGCCAGCCGAAGGACCAGCCGATGGGCAACCCGAAGGACCCCCCGATGGACCACCTGGAGAGAGCGCCCGGCCGACGCGCCGCCGGCAATTAGCAGTCCGCTTGACCGAGTGCTAATCGCAGTCATAGTCTCGGCTTTGGCACTCCCCCTAGGAGAGTGCCAACACAGCGACGGGCAGGTCCGGCACCCGCGACGACGGATCCACCTGGTCGCCACCTCAGACAGTTAACCCCGTGAGATCTCCGAAGGGGGAGGTCGGATCGTGACGACCACCAGCTCCAAGGTTGCCATCAAGCCGCTCGAGGACCGCATTGTGGTCCAGCCGCTCGACGCCGAGCAGACCACCGCCTCTGGCCTGGTCATCCCGGACACCGCCAAGGAGAAGCCCCAGGAGGGCGTCGTCCTGGCCGTGGGCCCGGGTCGCTTCGAGGACGGCAACCGTCTTCCGCTCGACGTCTCCGTCGGTGACGTCGTGCTCTACAGCAAGTACGGCGGCACCGAGGTGAAGTACAACGGCGAGGAGTACCTCGTCCTCTCGGCCCGCGACGTGCTCGCGATCGTCGAGAAGTAATTCACCCCAAGCACATTGCTTTGAAGCTGCGCCCCTGGCCCCCGCGATCGACATGAAGCCGGGCGCCCGGGGCGCAGTGCCGTATATCCCAGATTCCGGAAGAGGGCTCACGCTCCCATGGCGAAGATCCTGAAGTTCGACGAGGACGCCCGTCGCGCCCTCGAGCGCGGCGTCAACAAGCTTGCCGACACGGTCAAGGTGACGATCGGCCCCAAGGGCCGCAACGTCGTCATCGACAAGAAGTTCGGCGCTCCCACCATCACCAACGACGGTGTGACCATCGCCCGCGAGGTCGAGGTCGAGGACCCGTACGAGAACCTCGGTGCCCAGCTGGTCAAGGAGGTGGCGACCAAGACCAACGACATCGCGGGTGACGGTACGACCACCGCGACCGTGCTCGCCCAGGCGCTCGTGCGCGAGGGCCTGAAGAACGTCGCCGCCGGTGCCTCCCCGGCCGCCCTGAAGAAGGGCATCGACGCCGCCGTCGCCGCGGTCTCCGAGGAGCTCCTCGCGACCGCCCGGCCGATCGACGAGAAGTCCGACATCGCCGCCGTCGCCGGTCTGTCCGCCCAGGACCAGCAGGTCGGCGAGCTCATCGCCGAGGCGATGGACAAGGTCGGCAAGGACGGTGTCATCACCGTCGAGGAGTCCAACACCTTCGGTCTGGAGCTGGACTTCACCGAGGGCATGGCCTTCGACAAGGGCTACCTGTCGCCGTACTTCGTGACGGACCAGGAGCGCATGGAAGCCGTCCTGGACGACCCGTACATCCTCATCACGCAGGGCAAGATCTCCGCCATCGCGGACCTCCTGCCGCTGCTGGAGAAGGTCATCCAGTCGAACGCCTCCAAGCCGCTGCTGATCATCGCCGAGGACGTCGAGGGCGAGGCCCTGTCGACCCTCGTCGTGAACAAGATCCGCGGCACGTTCAACGCCGTCGCCGTGAAGGCCCCCGGCTTCGGCGACCGCCGCAAGGCGATGCTGCAGGACCTGGCGATCCTCACCGGCGCCACGGTCGTCTCCGAGGAGGTCGGCCTCAAGCTCGACCAGGTCGGCCTGGACGTGCTCGGCTCCGCCCGCCGCGTCACCGTCACCAAGGACGACACCACGGTCGTCGACGGCGCCGGCAACAAGGAGGACGTGCAGGGCCGCGTCGCCCAGATCAAGGCCGAGATCGAGTCCACCGACTCCGACTGGGACCGCGAGAAGCTCCAGGAGCGCCTCGCGAAGCTGGCCGGCGGCGTGTGCGTCATCCGCGTGGGTGCCGCCACCGAGGTCGAGCTCAAGGAGCGCAAGCACCGTCTGGAGGACGCCATCTCCGCGACCCGCGCCGCGGTCGAGGAGGGCATCGTCTCCGGTGGTGGCTCCGCCCTGGTCCACGCCGTCAAGGTCCTCGAGGGCAACCTCGGCAAGACCGGCGACGAGGCCACCGGTGTCGCGGTCGTCCGCAAGGCCGCCGTCGAGCCGCTGCGCTGGATCGCCGAGAACGCCGGCCTCGAGGGCTACGTCATCACCTCCAAGGTCGCCGAGCTCGACAAGGGCCAGGGCTTCAACGCCGCCACCGGCGAGTACGGCGACCTGGTCAAGGCCGGCGTCATCGACCCGGTGAAGGTCACCCGTTCCGCCCTGGAGAACGCCGCCTCCATCGCCTCCCTCCTCCTCACGACCGAGACCCTGGTCGTCGAGAAGAAGGAAGAGGAAGAGCCGGCCGCCGCGGGCCACGGCCACGGCCACGCCCACTGACGACCAAGGTCGCCAGAGCCTGAGTGAGGGCCCGGCACCCCGGAAACGGGGTGCCGGGCCCTCACTGTTCTTCTTCCCCGGTCAGGGAACCGCGGCGGCGTTCGGCGGCCTCCTAGGCACCGGAGCAGAAGGGGGATGCGATGAGCCAGGTGCTCTACGAGGAACGGTCCAGAAATCCGCTGGCGCGCACCGCGGAACTCACCGAGGACCGGCTGCGCAGGGGCGGCCGGACCACGCCATTGGACGAGCTGAACCTCGGCGCCATGGCCGAGGCGTATCTGCGCGGACACTGGCTGGGCGGCGGCGGTGCCGAACGCCCCCTCGCGTCACTCGTGCAGGGCCCGGGCATCGTCCCGGTCACCCGCGTCACCGGTACCACCACGCCCCTGAAGGTGCGCCGGACCGCCGACTTCGCCCGGGCGCTCGGCGAACTCGCCGTGCGCAGGTGCGGCGGGCCGGGCCAGGTGGCCGCCCTCGCCGCTCGGGCGCAGGCGGAGGGCGTGCCGCTGTGGATCGCCCGGCGGTACGCGCCGGGGCCCGCCGGGCCGGTTGCCGTCGCCGTGGACCGGCGCCTGGTCCGCGTGGACGTCTGGGGCCCGGGCGCTCCCGCCGTGCGCCTGCGAGCCCTCTACGGGTTCCGCGGTGCTCGGCGATGACCTCCCGCAGCCGCGGCTTGGCCCAGGCTGCGGCCTCGCCGTTCAGCACGGCGTGCAGCACGGTCAGGAAGTGGGACTTACCGGCGCCGAACGATCCGTGCAGGTAGGCGGCGTACGAGGCGTTCTTGCGGACGGCGCCGCGGATCAGCTTCAGCGCCTTGCCGAACTGTTCCTGGAGCTGCGGCGTGACCACGTACTCCTCGACCCGGCCCGCGGCACGCCCGCTGAACCCCTGGGACGGCTCGACCTTGAAGTCGCCGGCGTAGACGTCCTCCTTGATGTCGAGAACGTCCCTCAGTACGACCGTCTCGCCCGCGCTCTGGCCATCAGCCGCTCCCGCTCCCCACAGCACACGCCCGGCCACCCCCGCGGCCGGGCCTCGTTCCGGGCCCGCACAGTGAAACCGGGCCCCTTACAGCTCTCCTTATCCTGCCAGCCGGTAGGGGAATCCCGGTCGGGAAGAACGAGGCCATGCGACTTGTACCGGGTCCCTGTACCATCCGACTGGTACGGTATTTCGGTACCAGTCTGAGGAGGGACGGCATGTCCATCACCGCCAGTGAGGCCCGGGCCAGGCTTTTCCCGCTGATCCAGCAGGTCAACGACGACCATGAGCCCGTGGAGATCACCTCCAGGGGTGGCAACGCCATACTGATGTCGGCCGACGACTTCCGTTCCTGGCAGGAGACCGTCTACCTGCTGCGCTCGCCCGCCAATGCCGCCCACCTCATGGCGGCCGTCGCCGCGGACAAGGCCGCCGACACCCCGGTGATCACCAGGAGCATGGCGGAGCTGGAGGCCATGGCGGAGGACGGCGAGTGAGGGACGTACGGTTCCGTCCCACCGGCTGGGAGGACCTGCTCTACTGGCAGGCCGCCGACAGGAAGCTCTTCCGCAAGCTCGTCCGTCTGATCGCCGAGATCCAGCGGGACCCCTTCACGGGTATCGGCAAACCGGAGCCGCTGAAGGGCGACCTGTCTGGCTACTGGTCACGCCGGATCGACGACGAACACCGCCTCGTCTACCGGGCCACCGAAAAGGAAGTCGTGATCATCAAGGCCCGGTACCACTACTGACGGACCGAAAATGTGCACCTCGCTCCTTCGGTGCGGGGGCGCGGCGGGCGTTGAGGGCCCGGCGGCTGCTTACGGCGGGGGGCCGGCGCGACGCAGCGTGATGGTGTACCGGTCTGATCGGAGCCGTAGGTCGTCTCCTGAGCAAGAGAACTCTTCGGCCTTCGTCATGTGCGCGAAAAGGGGTTCTGTCGACTTCTTCTCGCCGTCCCAGAACAAAGTCTCGCGACCGTCTGGGACCGGATCCTCGTAATCGATCCGGTCGTCTTCGGCCAGGAAGTCCAGCCGGAGCGTTCCCGTGTACTTGTATACGGCCTCATGGCCGTTGAGGGAGCCCCATTCCCAGGTCTGGGAGCCGAAGTCCAACGTCACGGTCCCATTCCGTTGGAATCGGTGAGTGACTCCTTTTGAACGTGTAAAGGTGAGTGAGCCCGTTTCGTCGAGGGGAACGGTGCGGCGGTATTCGGTTTCGACCCAGGTGCCGAGAAGACAGTTCGCCGCAGATGCCTGGTTGCCGGCAAGGACGATCCATGCGCCATGGTTGAAGTAGGAGGCAGGTACCAGGGGGGCGGCCACCGCTGTGGCGAGCAGGACGAAGCCCACACGGGAGGTGGGAGGGCGGCGGCCGGGAAGCTCCTTCGGAGCCTGGTTCGTCGATGGCGCGTCTGACCGGACACGCCTTGCGCGTCGGCCCGGGATCTTTTGCGCCACGGCGACGAGAAGGACTACGGGGACTGCCGCGAGCGCGCCCAGGATGATCGCGGAGTGCCAGAACCGTCCGGCTGTGTCAGCCGAGAGTGGTTGCCAGCATGCCTCCACCATGATGCCCACGTAGGAGTAGCAATTGCCGGGCTGTGCGCCCACCCAGACGGCTAGGGTCGTCATCGTGCCCATGATGAAGACCGTCATCAGAGCGAAAACAACACGCCCCCGCTTCACGACAACGGCGGTGGCCCCCGCGGCCAATGCCTCGAAGGCGGCACAGATCGCCAGGAAGGCGGCCATGCTCCCCGTACCCCAGGCTTCGAGATCCTCTCTCGCACCGGCAGTTCGGTAGGCCGATCGCGCGAGCAGCACATGAGCGGCACAGGCCAGGGCCCAGAGACCGGTGCCGGACGCGGCGACCGCCAAAGAGGCACGAACGTCACGGAACGGGCTGTCGAGCGCCGGGTTCGCTCTGGAACGCCATGACGTGAGGACGATCGGGACCAGCCACAGCAGTCCCAGACCGAGCAGGACCCCCGGCATGAAGTAGCTGGCGACGAAGAACAGGAACCCTTGCGGCCAGAGGGTCAGTGTCTCCGTCCAGGCGAGTGCGGTGGCGTATCCCTCGACCAAGCCCTCCGGCATGGAGACCGCGGCGGGAGCCTTGCTCCGCAGGGCATCTGCGAGGGTCTCGTCGATGTTCTGGCGCAGCGTCAGCCAGAGAGCCATCCACGGAGTGGTCGCGAGCACCGCCGTGGCGATCAGCGCGCCCTGCAGTCTGCGCCGCCCTGGATCGGCCGTGCGGTGTAGAGCCGACCTCGCCCATACGGCCAGCAGCAGACCGCCGACCAGCAAGGGCGCGGCAGTGGTGAGCACCGTGACCGGTGTGAAGGAGTCGTCACTTCCGTACTGGCTGAACAGCACCCACTGGCCCGCACCCGTGTTGATCAACGAAATGGCCTCACCGGTGAGCAGGCCTGCTCCCATGACCATGGGGAGTGCCAGGACTCGCATGGCTGAAGTGCGGCGTCCCGTCGCGGTGACGGTTCGAGAGACCGAGAGCACCAGTGTCGCGGCCACCGGCGCGGTGAACAGCAGAGCGGTCAGGAACGTCGACAGGTTCAGAGCACCCGGCATGAGGTTGGCCAGCGTGAATCGGCTGTTCTCCATGATCACCGCTGCGACGACGCCGACGCAGAAGCTGTCCCACAACCGCGGGCGCACCAGCAGGCGGGGATCGTCCATGGTCTCGATCCGCTGCCGGGGCGGTGGATGATGATGCCAGTAGCGACGGGCGAGGGCGAAGCGCCCGGCTGTTTCCCGCCGGAGCGCAGCCCGGAGCGCTTGGAGGGGGACGCCGTCGGAGGGGTCCGACCAGCGGACCGCCTGCGCGTCGGCGTGCAACTCGCGGGCCCGCAGCAGGGCGTTTCGCGTGAGGTAGACCAGCAGCGTCAGAGCGCCGAGGGACACCGCGGCCGGTGCTGCCGCCGGCCAGTCCCGAAGGCCGGCGCCGGTATCGGTTCCGGAGCCTGACAGGAATTGCGGCGCCACCGCGAGGAACAGCATCAGGGGGACGACGGACAGAACGAACGACCACCACATGGCGATGGTGAGGTAGGTCTTGTCGACGTCATGGTGGTGCAGGTGCCCGAGCTCGTGTAGCACCGTGTCCCGGCGGAGATCCGGCAGGGAGCCGGAGTTCTGCAGCAGCCGGTTGGACAGTTGGATGCGGCGGCGCCCGGGATGGCCGAAGGTCAGGGCCTCGAGGGTCTTGTCGTAGGGCGCCACCAAGAACGTCGGTTCGGGCTCCACCCCGGCTTGTCGACACAGCGCCCTCAGCTCCGCCATGATTTCGGGGTCGTCCGCGGCCGTGACGCGTTGCAGGCGACCACGCCGGATCATTCGCCGTGGATGGCACGCGTAGATCGTCGCAGCAAGGACGAACACCGCACCGCTGCCCAAGGCGATGAGCGGAATTCTGCCGATGGTTCCCTCGGGCAGCGCCGTGTGAAGGACATAG
Source organism: Streptomyces sp. WAC04114 (assembly GCF_019733245.1). Taxonomy (NCBI): domain Bacteria; kingdom Bacillati; phylum Actinomycetota; class Actinomycetes; order Kitasatosporales; family Streptomycetaceae; genus Streptomyces; species Streptomyces sp. WAC04114. Next base: position 39,300 of record NZ_JAIGQA010000042.1, on the reverse strand, counting down.
AACACCGTGGACGTGGTGGCGAGCACAGCTCCGATCAACAGAGCGAACAGGGGCGTCGTGCTGGCCGAAGGAGTAGCTGCGTCCTCGTCCCCGGCCGTTTCGAGGCTGTTCGAGCCGGTTTCCGGGGTGGTGGGTGTGGTGGTCACGGGTCTTCGGAGCCTGCCTCCGGCCCGGCCTCGGTCAGAGCATCGGCGATCTCCCGCGCCAGTTCCTCGGCGTAGCCGTTCCGCGCCATGACCTCCTCCACGATGCGGCGCACCTCGTGACGCTCCTCGGCTGTCCGCAACTCCAGAATCGGTCCCTGCGCACCCGGGGCGTCGTCGTCCGAGCGGGCCCTGATCAGTCGCCGGACGGCTTCGCTCGCCGCTCGCCCTGCCCGGGACGCTCCGCGCACGGCGTACAGGCCGGCCAGGTAGAGGGCGACCTCCGAGGAGACCGCGAGGACGACCGGTGTGAGAGCTTCGACGACCTCGGTCACGCCGCTGCCCACGACACCGTCACTCGCCCGGTCGCCCTTCAATGCGCGCCGCGGGTCGGCGAAGTAGGCCTCGCTGGTGAACCGGAAGGTACGGAGCTCTCCTGGCGCCACGCGATGGACGACCTCGCGGGCCAGAACCTTGACCAGGTCCTGATCGGCGACTTTCTCGGGACGTTTTGTCACCCTGCCTCCATGCCTTACGTGTCCGCGGGACGGCTCGGGGCGAAGCGCACCTGACGGTCATCCGTGAATGACCGGATCGCCGGTGCCCCGCCGACCTGACATCGGAGACGACGGCCCGCCGGGCAACCCGGTTCCCCCTGCTGAGCAGACGATCGATGGCGACCGCAAGTGACTACCGGCGGCCGGGATCGTATGCATTCGGCATGACTTCTGACCGCGAATGAGGCGTTGTCGATCCAGTGGAGGACCGCCGCGCGCAGGTTCCCTCGACTCCCGGCCGGGATCAACCGGCGGGGTACCGACCACCCGGTTGATTCTTCGGAGCGGTGAAGGTTTCGGAGGGCCGTGACGACCCGGCGTCGGAGTGGGTTCCGACGACTCGGGGACCCCGTCCGTCATCGTGGGGGGCAGGGCCCACCGTGAACGGGCTGGTGTCGGCCGTCGGGGAGTCCGCTTGACGTCGGACCATCGCGCTCAGCGCGCCTCGGCCCCCGCGTACGCCGGGCAGTGTGTCTCGTCTCCGGCGGGCCGGAAGAGTCTCGGCTGTACGTGGTCGCCCTCGCACTCGCGGGTTCCGGCCAACCGGGCCGACAGGACCGTGGCGCCGCCCTGGGGCGCCACGGGCGCGCCGGATGGACGGAGAACGGGTGGCACGTCGCGGAGCAGGTAGCGCAGGAGGCCGCCGGGGCGGTGGACCGGGGTGCCGTCGGCGGGGAGGCCGCGCAGGATGTGCGTGCGGACGACGGTGGGGGTGTGGCCGGCGGCGATCCAACAGGAGATGAGACGGGCCAGTTCGTCGTGCATGCGCCGGGGGATGCCGCGCAGGTCGGGAGAGAGGTGAGAGAGGGCGGCGACGAGTGCGCGGGCGGTTTCGGGGACCTCGGTCGTCTCCGGGGCCGGGTCCGGCCTCGGCGGGGACCTCGGTCGTCTCCGGGGCGGGTTCCGAGTCCGGCCTCGGCTTCCGCTCCGGCTCGGCGGGATGGTGGGAGGTGTTCTCCCCAGGGTCTCTTCTTGGATGACCGTCGGTGGACGGAGGGGTCGGAGCACCGGCCGCCGGAATGCAGGGACTCGGTGCGGGCTGGGGCGACGCCGGGGCGGAGGGTGTGTGTACCGGCATCCGAGCGAGGATCTTGGCGGCTTCCGCGGCGCTCAACGGCACGTTGGAGACGAGCTGTTGGGTGACCCAGTGACCGCCGGGCCCCTGGAGCCGCCGCTCGTGCACGAAGCCCTCCTCCTTGAGCTGCCGCTTGGCCCGCGTGAAGGCGCACGCCCCGATGCGGGCGCGCTCGGCGGTGCGCGACAGCCACTCGCGCGTCCCGTCGGGGAGGGAGAGCTGCCAGGTCAGCAGTCGCACGGCGTCGGAGGACAGCCGGGGGTGCCGGATGAGGTCGTGAGAGAACTGGGAGAAGGCGCGCGGGGGCGCGATATGGTGCCGGCAAATCTCGGTGGGAGCCCATACTTCCACTGGTGTTCAGGCCCTCGCGGACGGTTGCAGCCGTCGCGGGGGCCGTCTTCGTACCGTGCCCGGCGTGGCACGCGGAAGACGAGATGTCGGGGCGACGCTACCGGACGCTGCGTGTGCGGATGAGCGCATTGAGTGAAGAAGGCTTTCGCGTAAGGGCGAACGCCCTGTCGACGGGAGTCGTCACCCGCCCACGTCCCCGGGTTCGCCGGATCGCGTCGTCACATGCTGCTCAGTCGCCGTCTCACCGAGGGACGTCCTTGACTTTCCCGATCAGGACGCCGGACGCCTGTGCCTTCTCCCTCAGCCCGGAGCTCAGGTCTACGGCGTCCTCGAGTACCACTACCCGCTGGACCTGGCCGTGCCGGGCAACCGACGGGGCTGACCTGCCGACGTACTCGACGGCCCCTGCGAGGCGCTTCGCCTCTTCGTCGCCTGATCGCTCGGGAGCCGCGACCCACGCGCCGTACGCGGTCCGTTCACTGACCCAGCCGAGGTCGAACTGCGGTCCCCGTCGCGCCGGAGCCCGAACGTCGAGCGTCCCTCGGGCGGCGACCCGCTCGATGAGGCGTCACAGTAGGCGGGGCTGGACAGCCACGCGTCCGGGATCAGCCCGTTGTCCTCGCTGAACCGCACGAACACACACGCCAGCACCCACGCGGCAGCGATCTGCACGACCCGCTCGTCCCGCCAGGTCTCGTACATGGCGGCCGTACGCTCCGCCGCGACGGCTTTCTCGTATTCCGCGCGCAGGGCGTCCCGGAACTCCGGCTCGCTCTCGGTCCGCGCCCGGAGATCGTCCTCCAGGAGCCGCGCCTGCGTCTGGAGATCCTTCAGCAGCCGCGCCCGGTCCAGCACGGACCCCGTCCCCTCAGCCGTAGCCGTCACCCTCGGCCCACTCCTTCAACGCTGACTCACGGGCCCACACGGCCCACCGCACCATCCTGCCAGCCGCCTCCCTTCAACCGGCCCGATCCGCATCAGGGTCGATTTCCGACGAAGAGGCCCCGGAGCGGGGCGAGCGGGGCCATCATGGCGGAGCCGCAGCGCAGAAGTCCGGTGGGGGAACGTTCATGTGCGCTGTGTGCCCGCACGGGGGGTGCCACCACATGGAGTGTCCGGCGAGCAGACGTGTGCCATGGGCGAGGTCTCTGGGAGCGGCGGCGGGCATGCTGCTGGCGTTGCTCTGCCTCTGTCTGAGCGGTGCCGGTCCGGCCGGCGCGGCCGGTGGAGGAAAGGGCGAGGGGAGCGTCGGGAAGCTCACTATCGACATCGGCTGGGACGCGGACCGGGAGAAGGTGGTGGTCCGCAAACGCTGCACGTACACCCTCCATCCTCGAAGTGAAGCCTTGACCTGGTTACGAACGGTCGGGAGCGGTTTCTGCACGGGCTACACCGTGCGCCGTGATGGAGAGGAGCCGATCTACGACAGTGAGGACGACCCGGCGGACAAGGTCACGCAACAGTCGTCCAGGAGTCCCGTACGGGTGGAGACGGACTCCGCCCGCCACCTGTCCCGACGTTCCGGCCCGCAGTCGCTGGAAGTCCACATCGACATGGCGCGAGCGCTGAAGAACGCACGGGACGGGATCCCCGAGGTCTGGACTGTGGAGGTGCGGGCCCCGCGCTGGTCGTTCAGCATGATCCGCGGTCCGGTGGCATCGCAGTCGCCCGGCAGGGTCACATGGGAGATGAAAACCACGTCGCAGGACGCTCCGGCCATGGTCGGCAAGGTCGTCCTGCGCAAGACGCTGGAGACGACGAAGCCGCCCTCGTCGAGGCGGCAGACGCAGGCGGAGCCGGTGACCGCCTTCGGCGTCGCCGCCTGCGGGATCGGTGTCGTCGCGGTATGCCTGGTGATGAGGCTCACCGGTCCCGCGGTGCCGTGGAGGTGGGCGAAGGCCACCATGGTGCTGACAGCGGCGGCGTACCCCCTCGCCTTCTTCGGGACGCAGGGACAACAGGATCTCTGGCGGTACAGCGGCCCTACCTCCGGCCCGCCGACGGCTCAGGAATGGGCGCCGGGGCCCGCCCTTGGCATGTGGTTGTGGTACGTCCTGCCGGTGGCAGGATGGTGGTTCAGCCGCCGCCTGGTCACCCGCAGGCCCCCGTCGACCCACATACTCCTCGTGAGCGGCGCGGCGCCCCTTCTCTTCTTTCCCCTCCTGGCAGCCGGCGGGACACTGCTGACTCCCAGAGGGTGGCGCGGACTGGTCGTTCTGTTCCTCCTCGCACTCGCCAAGTTCCTCGTCTTTCGCTTCCTCACCGACAGGGGGACGGCGGCCCGCAGATGGGCGGCGGCGGGGGGCACATTCGTGTGGGTCGCCGCCCTGACGTACCGGTTCGGCGGCGCCCCGATCATCACCGACAACGACTCGTCGGTGAAGACGTACGAAGTGGCCGCCCTACTGATCTGCACATGGCCGGCCGCGGCATGGCTCACATCGCTGCTGGGGCCGGCGCTGGGCCGGCCCCTGAGGCCGGTGGTCTGCGTCGTCTGTTTCGCCGCGCTGTGGGCTCTGGTGCTTGCTCCCTTCCTGGTGGCCCACATGACGACGCCGACGGAAGCAGGAAACGACCCGTGGGACTACTACAGAAGATCCTTCTTCACGGGATACATGGGTTTCCCGCTCTGCGCGGTGGTGGTCTGCGGCCTCGTCCTGCAACTCGTCTACCTGGTCCGGTGCGGTGGCCTCGCCGACCGGGGCCGGGCCGCGGAGCCGGTCGGCAGGGTGCTCCTGGTCTGCGGCGTGCTCATGGCTCTGGGTAACCCCAGCCTGCGGACCCTGTCCATGTGGGGCGACGCGCTCGCCATCCTGTGTGCCGCGCTCGGCTCGCTCTGGCTGATCCCCGTCGGCTCCCACGCGACGGCCGTCGGGTTCCGGCGCGTCAGCCGGAAGGCGCACGCACGGCTCATGAGCCGGTACGTGAGGACGCAACTCCTCTGGGACTCGCGTGCCGACTTCCAGCGGGCCTCCCGGTCGGCGCTCACGGATGGTGACATGTCCGCGGCGGAGTTCTCCCAGCGCTGGGAGGAACTGGACGTGCCCGGCCGCCGGGGCGACCCGGCAACCCGGCTGGCCCGTGCGAAGCGGTGCGCGCTGGGAACGAGTGCGGGAACCGCGCCGCGGGTCGCGGGAGCGGCCGGTGCGGCCCTCGCCCAGCTACTGGCCTTGCCCTGGGCCACCTACAAGCTCGTGACCGCCGACCCCGTGGGGGCCGACGCGTTCATGCCGTTCCACCTGGAAGAGATCTCCAAGGCGCTGAGGTTCGCCCACTGGGCGCTGTACGGCTTCGTGTTCGGCTATTTCTACACCCTGCTGCGTGGCCACACACCGATCGCCAAGGCGGCGGCACTCATGGCGGTGGTGCTGCCGGCCGAGGTACTGGCGATGGTCCCCCTCACCGTGGATCCGCAGTTCACACGGAACCCGTCCTGGAACGACATGGTGGTGGCCTGCGGCGGCCTGGCCGGACAGACCTTCGTCGTCTGTATGGGGCTGGGGCTCGTCTGGGAGTGGTGGCTGGCACGGGCCGCGGCGCTGAAGTGGTCCCAGGTGCGCAACTTCCGCCGGCTGTCCTCCATCACCGTGCCCCTCGGCACCGTACTCGTCGCCGCCGCCACCGCGTTCGCCACGGTGGTCGCGGGAGCCTGGGCCCAGCAGGAACTCCAGCCCCCGTCCGGCAACCCGTCATCGTCATCGACCGCCCCGGCTCACCCCGGGCCCAGCCCAGACCCTGACCGCTGACGCCAGGGTCGTCCGTCTTCCGGCCCGGTCGCGCGACGATGTCACGGAAGGCCGGTCGGGACGTCCCGGCGCGTGGTGACGTCGTTCCGTGCCGTCCACATGAGAACGGGCCAGGCGGCGCAGGGGACGTTCCGTCCCTCACGTGCCGCCGTGCACCGCACCCGGGGTCCGTCGCATACGGCACCTCGGCCGGAAAGCAGTCGGCACCGACCCGCTCGGCCGGTGGGTCGGCGAGAACAGCGTGCCCGCCCGGCGGCGGACAGGCCACGCCGTCTGGCTCACGGTGTGTCCGGCCGGGTGGTGGCCCGATCCGACACGTCGGACCGGGCCACCACGACGGTGGTCGTCAGGAACGCGGCTTGTCGGTCGCGGCGGATTCCTTGCCCGGCTCGGCGGGCTGGTCGGTGAAGACCGTCAGGTGCCACGTTCCCTTCTCCCGCGTGACGGTGAAGGTGTCCTGCAGTGGCTTGCCCTTCTTGTCCTCGGCGAGGAGGCGGGCCGAGCCGACGTCCGGACCCATGTCGTGCTGGATCCGCACGTCCTTGATCCTCCAGCCGCGTCCGCCCTGGTCGGCGAGGATCCGCTCCGCCTCCTGCCGGGACCATTCCTCGTCCTCGACGCCCCCGACCGAGATCAGCTCGGCGGCGTCACGGGAGTTGAGGGCCTGGACATACGCCTCGACGGCATCACGGGCCCCGTCGGAGGATGCCGATGCCGAAGACGAGGGCGCGGAGACCGCGGGCGGGGCTTCATCGTCCTGGGACGAACAGCCGGATGCGACAACCAGAGCGGCCGCCACGGCCAAGAGGCGTCGACGTTGCACAGCACACTCCTGTTTTCTGGTGAGGGGACGGGCAACCTGTCAGGTGCGGTGCGCATACCACCAGGCGCGCGGGTAGTCGGAGAGGATCTTCTTCAGGCTTTTGTTGTGGGTGTCGCCGGTGTGGTAGGTCAGATACGGCGTACCGCGGTATTTCTTCGTGACGATCATGGTGTGATCGATGTTGTTGTTGCGGTTGAAGTCGGCCTGGAGAACATCGGCCGAGGCCAGCTTCCACACGTTGCTGAGTATCTTGGTCCGCTTCGAGTGCTTCTTCGCGAACCAGTACCAGTTTTCGGCCCCGGCCCACGTGTAGCTGGTCGTGAACTTCGTCGGCCCGTAGAACCAGTACTTGTTGCTCTTCCGCTGGATGATGGCGCCACCCTTGGGCCCCCAGCCGCCGGCCAGCATCGCCTGGGAGATGAAATTGGTGCAGTCGTTGCCGTACGTGCGGAAGGCGTCGTTGTGGTTGTTCCAGTACTTGTTGGCGTAGGACACCATCTTGCCGTAGTTGTAGTTCGCCGTAATCGTGGGTTTGACGTAGTCGGCGCTGTTGGCGGGCAGCGGTTCGACGTCAGCCCCGGCGTCCTTGCTCCCTTCGGCCTCGTCCGGCGTCCCGCCCCCGTCGTCGACGGCGGGGGCGACGTCCACGTCGGTCACCTGGGTCGTCGCGGTCGGCCCGCCTTCCGCGTCGGCCTCGTCGGCCGACAGCAGCCAGGCGCCGTCGGGGCCCTGGGTGAACTGCACCGTGTGGGGGAGTGACAACTCCTCGTACTCCGGCGCGCCTTCCTCGACCTCCTGAGGTGTGAACGGGAGGTACAGGCGTGTGTGCTCGGTGAGTTGAAGCGTTGCCGACTGGCCGGTGACGCTCGCGTCGGTGACCTTCACGTCAACCTCCGCTCTTGTATAGCCGCCGTCGGCTTTCTCGTACCGCCGGCCCTTCTCCACCAGGGCGGCGAACTCGTCCTGTACCTGGGCCGTCATGGAGCGAGTCGCCTGAACCTGCCCGCGGGCGGACTTCACCGCAGGACGGGCCGTTGTCAGCAGGTCGGCCCGCTGCTGAAGGTAGCCCTCGGCGAGCTGGGTGAGTTCGGTGGTGTCGGCGCCCGCCGACGGAGTCGCCGCGGGCGAGGGCGTCTGAGCGTGTGCTGGTGTGCCGATGAGCGTGAGTGTCGCCGCCACCGTGGTCGCGGCTACGGCGATGACAGGTCTGTGCCCCGTGGTGCGCATGAATCCCCCTGCATGAGCTGACTGGTCGGCTTCAGCCTGCATGCCAAGAGATCGCATTCGAACACGCCGTTCCCGTACGGCGGGTTCAGATCCAGGAATGGCCGGTTCCTATTCGAAAGTCCTTCATAGCGAACAAGGTCCGGTCCCGCTGGAGAGTCGGGTACCGGATCGAGCACAGGAAGCCGGTCGAACCACCCCCGCACGTCGTGACGTCATCTACCGGGAAGACGCCCTCGGCCTCTTGGAAACAGATCACTTTAGGCAAGGATGCGGGCCGGGAAGGAACCGCGGGAGATCAGCGGCAACTGTCCCTTCGGCCCGGAGATCCTGAGCTGCCTGCCCAGGTGAGCCGCGATCTTGACGGTCGAGGAGGCAGGGGTGGTGAGAGGAATGAGCTGTGACAACTCGTCCCGAGCGATCCCCGTGACTACTTCGTTGCCACAGACCAGGACGGCGAAGACCAAGGGTGCCGGTTCGGAGTCGATTCTCCTCTTGTCTTCGCCGGAGAAGGTGAAGAAGTAATCCCCTGGTCCCTTGCCGTCGTTGTACTTGATGAACAGGTGGCGGTCGTGGTTCACCACGTAGTGCCCGTACTTCACGCTGGCGCGGTTGAGCGCAGTGAACTTCTCCGAGTCGGCGATCGCCACCAGCGCTGCGCCATGCATGAAGTCCTTGTGATCAATCACCGTCGTCCCCTCCGGTCGGCCATGGATCGATGAACGATCACCAGGATGGACGCGTCCGCGTGACAATCAGTTCTGCAGATGCGCCGGGACGATCTCCCGGACCAGTCGCCACATCCCGCTCGACGGATTCCGCTTGTGTTCCTCGCCCGGCTTCGCCAGCGCCCGCGCCCGTTCCACGGCCTGCGGCCACACCTCCCGGTAGAGGTCGAAGGCGAACCTGTTCGCAGCTTTGCTGTAACCGCTGTGGTGGGGGAGGAGGTGCCGCTCGGCCTGGCGGAAGCCGTCGACCGGGGCGCGGTGGTCGCGGAAGTGGAGCAGCAACCACAGCTCGAAGCACGGGTTCGACAGGGCGATGTCGATGCGCTCGGCGCGGGCCAGCCGCAGCGCCTCGTCCAAGTGCGCGAAGTCGTCCACGTCGAGAACACACCACGTGCGTTCGTAATGATCGCGGGCCCGTGTGCGCTCACCGGCCGCGTGCCGGACCACGGGCACCGGGTCCTGCGGACAGACCTTGACCTGCACATCGACGGCGCGGTTGTCCACTACCCTCAACAAGCTTTTGATGTAGATCGGTTCGGTGTTTCTCGCTCCGCACACCACCAGGATCGTCGGTAATGCGTCCCGGTATGCCGGCCTGCGGCGCAGCGTGGACTCACGCCGTGGATTCTTCCGGCCTTCCTGCTTCGGATCCCTCGCCATCCGTCTCCCCCCGCCTGGCGATAGCCAGCGTGAACGTGTCGTCGACCATGGGCACCGCGCCGTAGCTTCCATTGAGATAGCGCCGCTCCCGGTTCTCGTCCTGGCGCGGCCGGAAGTCGGACAGCGGATACAGCGAGCTCTCCCCGAACTCGTTCTTCGTCACGAACCAGATCTGATCCCGCTTCAGGATGTCCTCGCCGGCCCTGCGGCCCAGCAGGCTCACGTCATGGCTGGTGAACAGCAACTGGGCGCCGTGAGGATTGCGCTCGGGGTCCTGGAAGAGACCGACGAGGAAGGCGCTGAGCCGCGGGTGAAGGCTGCTGCCCAACTCGTCCACGACCAGGGTGCCCCCGCGACGAGCCACCCCCTCCAGCGTGAACGCGTACTCCACCAGCGCCTGCGTACCGGCGGACTCCGCGTTCAGCGGCACCTCGAACGGGCCGTTCCTGCCGGTGTGCCGCAGAAATAGGTCGTGGCGTGTCCGCCGGTACGTCCTCGGCATGTCGAAGAGCGTCTCCGTCTCGGCGCCCCGGGAGACGGGCCGCGAGGACTGCAGGTCCTCCTCGACCGTCTCCACGCGAAAGTCCTCGATGCCGAGGTCCGCGACGCGCAGCAGGTCCCGCAGATGGGTCGGCTCTCCACGTTGGTCCAGTCGGCGTGCGAGATTCCTGAGCATCAGCGCGCGGTTCATCGGACCGTTCGTCAGAGGGCCGCCGAACACCAGGTCGCTCCGAAACCACCGGTACACGGGGGTGACCACGTCCGTGGCCGTCTTCGACCGGGCGGCCATGGACAGGAACAGCGCGTTGGGAGCCGTCACGTCGGCGACCGTGTGCAGTTCCTTGGGACGGTCCTGCGAACTGCCGACCCGGAAGTCGTCTCCGTTCCGCTCGAACACCACCCGTTTGCGCCCCTCCGGGTAGGCGTACAGCCATTCGCCGACGACGTGGTCGTCGTCCACCTCGAAGCCGTAGACGTACCTGACTCCGCGCACGAGGAGGTCGGCGACGTACCAGGAGGAATCCGTCTCCCGAACGTCGGAGAAGAAGGGCTGCCTGCTCACGCCCCCGCCATCCTCCGCCAGGAGATGCGACCGGGTCACCATCTCCGCCATGTAGCGCAGCGCGTCGACGATGTTGGACTTGCCGGCCGCGTTCGAGCCGAAGACCCCCGCGACCGGTACTGCCTCCCACGCGGTGCCCGGCGGCCGGTCCCCTTCGTACACCGGTTGAAGCTGCCACTCCAGCTCGTCGCGAATCGAGCGGTGGTTGGCCACCCTGAAGTTCAAGAGCATGCGTACCCCCCTCGCGCAGGCTAGCTTCACCCGGTTTCGTGCAAGTGAATCGCCGGTAGTGCGGAGTAGCAAGCAGAACTGGAAAGTCAGGCGCCAAATCGAGCCCTACGGGTGTACGCCGGTGCCGTCAGGGCCGTACGGCTGTGGACCGGAGGTCCTTGAGGAACAACCCGTCCAGCACCTCCCACTCCGTCGCCCGGTCCACCACCTCCACCGTCCGCCCGTCCAGCACGGGCGTGGCGCGCGGGTCCTCCGCCGGCAGCAGCAGCCACAGGCCGTGCGGGGTGTCCGCCGGGCGACGGGCCGCCTGCTGGAGGCCGGCCAGCAGCTCACGGCCCCGGCAGGGGTCGGATCGTCGGAGCCCGGCTGGTCCTCCAGCGCGAGGACGACCCTGCCGCCGCGCCGCTGCACGGCCAACCGCGCCGGTGCCTCGTGCCGGGCCGGACCACGGTGCTGCGTGAGCTGCGCGCCGTCGGGGCTCCTGACGGCATGGCGCCGCTCGCGGACACCCGGCTGGTGGAGCTGGCCGCGTCGATGGCGGGCGGGGTGGCGTTCTCGCCGCGGTTGGAGTTGTTCCCGCTGGATCTGGGGCTGGCCCGTGCTCTGCGCATCTCACAGGCCGCGGCGGGGGTCCGGTCGGAGAGCGGCATCTCGCTCGAGGACCTGCTGTCGCGGGTACGGGCGCGCTTCCCCGGTCTGGCGGGGCTGGACGAGACGACATATGTCGAGCTGTCCGAGGCACTGACCGAGGCGGGTTTCCCACTGGACTGGGACACCGGGCGGCGCCGTTTCCTCCCGAGGGCCGAGGAGGGCCGCGGCAGCCGTCTGGATCCATCGGAGGTGGCCCCGGCCGGGGCGTCGTCCCGCTTGCGGATCTCCGCCTCGACCGCCGCGCGCACCACGGCCAGCGCCCTGGCCAGGGACACGGCGGGAGCGCCGGCCCCCGCGCCGTGCCGCGCCCGCAGCTCGGCCGCCAGCTCCTCCGTCGTGGACACCCGGTCCCGCTCGGTGAGGATGGCCACCACCTCGTCGCGCACCCTGCCGAGCCATGGCATTCGCGCCCACTGCTCGACGGCCACCTGCTGGTTCTGCGACACCGTCGGCTGGCTGATCCCCAACGCCTTCGCTATCAGGCTCTGCGCCGGCCACGACTCCAGCGCCTCACCCTCCTCCAGCACACCAGGCAGCTGGAGCGTGGCCCTCACCACGTCCGAGCGCGGCCGGGTCCGGCGCTTGCCCTCTGGCGGCGTGAGCCGTGCGGCCAGGGTGTCGACCGACTCCAGAGCCTCCTCGGGAGCGTCCGGTTCCAGGGTGACCGGCCGTGTCGGCGCGGGACGGCGGCGCAGCGCCTGTGTCCACTGGCGGTGGCGGCGGTTCAGCTCCTTGCAGATCGCGTTGCCCGCGCCCCGGGCCCGGGAGATGAGGTGCGGGGGAATGTCGAGGAGCTGCTCGACCGTGTGCGCCTTCAGCCCCTCGGCGACCGACACGGCACGCGGCGACAGGCCGGCCGCCGCCAGCGGTGTCTTCAGTGTCGCGGCCTCAGCGGCCTGCTCGCGAACGTCCTCAGATCCTCCGCGCTCAGCCCGACGGTGGCCGGAGTGGTCGCCGGATGGGCGGCGTCGGCGGCCCGGAAGACCTGCCGCCACGCCTCCTGCAACTGCCGCAACGAGTCGAAACGCTGCTCCACGTCCCGGTGCAGGGCCCGCTCGAAGAAGCCCTTCAGACCCTCGCTGAGCGCCTGCGGGAACAGCTCGGCGGCGACGTGCGGGGTTGCGTCGGTGGCCATACGGGGATCGCTCTGACCGTCCCCCCACACCGGGCGCTCGCCCGACGCCATCTCGTGCAGCGTGACGGCCGCGGCGTACCACTCGGCGTGGTCGTCGTACCGGGAGCGGCCGGCCCCACCGAGGAACGGGTCGAGGTAGCCGCGGGTACCGGCGTGCACGTCCTGGTCCGGGGCGTCGGCCAGGGAGAAGTCGAACAGCATCAACTGCCAGGAGCCGTCACTGCGCTTGAACAGCCCCAGGTTGTCGGGCTTGACGTCCCGGTGCCGCACTCCGCGCGCCGCCAGCGCGTCCAGTGCCTGGAACAGGTCGTTGCCGAACCGCTCCAGCTGGTCGTACCCCAGAGGGCCCTGGTCGCGGAGCCGCGCCCCGAGGCTCACCGGCTCCCGGTCGTCCGCGCCGCGGTAGCCGCCCGCGTACTCGATCTCGAGGATCGTGTGCCCCGCCAGCTCCCTCGGCTCGGCGAGCAGCTTGACGATCCGCCCGCCGCCGACCTCTTTGAGCGCCTTGGCCTCCGCGTACAGGCGGGCGTCCTTCTCCCGGTCCAGGGCGACCTTGAAGACGCGGAATTCCTGCTCCTCGCCCTCCGGCAGCGGTCGGCGCACCAGGAGGGCACGGGCGGTGGCGCCCGTACCGAGGACCCGGCCCACCGTCCAACCGTCGCCCAGCGGCTGCTCGGGCTGCACGGTCAGCGGATCGGCCGACGGCCCTGCGGACGGTTGCGGTGCTGCCGCGTCGGCTTCCGCCGCGGCCAGCAGCTCCAGGAACTCGTCGACGGAGGCGAGCCGGTCCCGTACGTCCGCCGTCGTGGCACGGAAGACGAGCGTGTCCAGGGCCGACGAGACCGAGTCGGTGACCGCGTAGGGATGCAGCCCTCCGTCGTTCTGCAACCGCTCCAGCAGCGCACTGCGCCGGTCCGCGGGCGGCCGGCCCGTGAGCAGCAGATAGGTGAGGGACCCCAGCCCGAACACGTCGAGATCGCCGGGGTCGGCGAACTCCTGGTCCGTCTCGGGCGCGAGGTACACCTATGCCGTGTCGGCGATCAGAACGGCGTCGAGGGGGGTGTCGCCCAGTGAGCGGTGCAGGGTCGTCTCGAAGTCGCGGGCGGCGGTCTGCCAGTCGGCGATGCGCAGCACCGGTTCGCTGCCGTCCTCCCGGGCCGACACATAGACAGAACGGGCGGCCAGCGCCCGGTGGTAGAGGGAGCGGTGGTGTGCGTAGCGGACCGCTTCGGCGAGCTGGCGCACCAGGTCGAGCCGCACCGCCGGGGTGAGCCGGCCCCCGTACGCGTCGAGATAGGCGTCGAGCCGTAGATCGGACTCGCGGTGCCGGAAGAGGATGGCCGGACCGCCCTGGTGCTCACGGATCTGCGTCGCCTGCACGATGCCACGGTGGTTGATTCCCTGGAGCACCTGGTACTCACGGCGGGCCGCACGGTCCACCTTCGCCCGCTGCTCCGCCGAGGCGGCCTGCCCGGCCAGGTAGATACGGACCCGGCCGCTCTCCTGCACCAGCCCGTCGTCCCGCACCGCCAGGCGGTCCTCCCAGCCGGGGCCGGCGTCCAGCGCGCGCGGCTGCAGCTTCCAGTCGTCGCCGAACCGCAGGTGGGCGGTGGAGTGGCTGATGCCGATCCGCTGCATCATCTGCTCGAGACGCTGGCCGATCACCGGCGTGATGCGCCAGCTCTCCCGCTCCGGGGGCCGGCCGAGCAGATCGTCCCAGACCTTCGGCAGTCCGCTCGCCCCGTCGTTGCGGCCGTAGACGGAAGCGCGCTGGAACTCGTCGAGGCCGCTCACCAGACCCGGGTCGTGCAGGAAGACGGCGGGCTTGATGAAGGGCACCTGCCGCGGATCCATCCCCAGCGTGCGGGCCGCCCGCTCCAGCTGCGCCTTCAACTCCTTGGCCTTGAGGTCGGTCAGATGCAGAGGGTTGCGCAGCGTCCGCACACGGTCGTCGCCGTGGAACTGCCAGGTGTCGCCGTGGTTCACGACACGGCCAGGGTGCCCCTTGAGTTCGAGGAGGTAGACCCCGCCGGGAACCGCGATCAGTACATCGCACTCGTTGATCCGCCCGGACGCCCCGGTGAACTGGGAGGTGGCCCACGCCCGATAGGGCTCGGTCCCCGGCATCAGTCCACGAAGGTGGTCCAGGCCCTCCTGCTCCCAGCGGAAACCCGATCGTCGCGGCTGAAACCAGCGTTCACGTGGAGTGGGAGCAGCCGGTTTCGGAGCAGCGGGCGCCGAGCACCTCCGGGAGACGGTGGCGGGAGGACCCGTACGCGCCGCGCGTGGTGATCCTCCCCTGACGACAGGTGCAAAATCCTAGTCATCCCCACTGACACCGAGGCCCGGATGTATCGGCTCGCGGCGACTCTGAGCCCGCGGCCCCCCTGCAGGCATCACTTCGACCAACAGGGGGGCACAGCACGATCTCGTGTGTGTGCCGCACAGGGGTCGGCTGCCGGAAGGAGCCGCCCCGACGTCAGAGCTCCGTCGGCTCCAACGCCCCCAGCTGCTGCATCAGCCCCAGCCGGTCGTACTGCCACCAGCCCTCGGCGATCTTTCCGTCCGGCGTGCAGCGGTGCACGGTCGTCCCGGTCATGGTGACCTCCTGACCGGTCGGCGGGATCCCGAGGAAGTCGCCGGTGTGGCGCCCGTGGAACGTCCACCGGGTGCAGACCCGGTCGCCCTGCGCCATCTGGTCCTCGATGGTGAACGAGAAGTCGAACCCGCCCCGCCACACCTCCACCTCGCGCCGGAGCGCGTCCAGCCCGATCACGTCCTGCACATTGGCGGGATCGTGGTCGTGGTAGTCCTCGATGAACACGTCGTTGAACGGCGGCGCGTCCCCCTGGCCCGGCGCGAGCTCGAAGAACCTGCGCGCGGTGGCCGCGTACAACTGCTCGTCCCGCACCACGTCCAGGTCCGTGAAGGTCGGCGTCTCCTCACAGAGCGCCACCATGTCCTGGAAGATCCGGTCGGTCTCCGGCAGCCCGGAGTTGCGCATCGCCTCCTCGTACGAGGGGAACTCCACGATCTCCACGATGTGCGAGGAGTCCGCCCGGTCCTTCGCCACCACGCTGTGCGACGCGGTCCGCTTCCCCTTGGTCTGCTCGACCCACCGGTCCATCAACCGGTTCATCTCGTCGAGCCGGCTGGTCCTGCATTCGATGAGCTGTACGAAGGTCATGGCCTCGCCTCCGGCCCCCCTGGGTCCGGCTGAACAGCTTCATTGTCCCAAGGGGTAAGCCCGGCTGCCTCTCGGCTCATGAGGCATGAGGAGAAGAGGAGGAGCCGGCCGACGCGCGCCTACTGCGGACCGTACTTCCTGCCCGTCCTGGAGGACACCGCCCCGAGCATCCCCCGCGGCACCAGCTTCGCCGCCCCCATCAGCGCCTTGTAGCGCGGGTCCGGGATGGACAGCGTCTTGCCGCGCGCCAGGTCGTGCAGCGCTGCCGCCACCAGCTTGTCCGCGTCGAGCCACATCCAGCCCGGGATGTTGTCGGTGCCCATCCCGGCCCGCTCGTGGAACTCGGTGCGCACGAACCCCGGGCACAGCGCCATCAGCCGTACGCCGCTGCCGGCCAGGTCGCGCGCCGCACCCTGGGTGAACTGCACGACCCAGGCCTTGGAGGCGCCGTAGGTGCCCCGGGGGACGAACGCGGCCACCGACGCGACGTTGACCACGCCGCCCCGGCCCCGCTCCCGCATCGCCTCGGTCGCCGCCGACGTCAGCCGCAGCACGGCCTCGCAGTGCACCTTCAGCATCCGCAGCTCGTCGGCCATGGAGACGTCCAGGTAGCGGCCCTTGTTGCCGAATCCGGCGTTGTTGATCAGGAGGTCGATGGGGTTCTTGCGGTCGCCGAGGCGTCCGGCCACCGCCTCGATCCCCTTGTCCTCGGCCAGGTCGGCCGTCAGCACCTCCGCCTCGATGCCGTGCCGGTCGTGCAGCTCGGTCGCCTGTTCCCGTAGCCGCTTGGTGTCGCGAGCCACCAGCACCAGGTTGTGCCCGTCGGCCGCCAGTCGCCGCGCGAACGCGGCCCCGATGCCTGCCGTCGATCCCGTAATCAGAGCCGTTGTCATGGCAGAAGGTTAGTGACCTGGACCGGGTGCATCCGCTTCCCCGGGGGGTGGTCCGTGGTGAAGGGTCGGTGGAGACAGGCGTGGTGAACGGCCGTCAGGCCCCGTACTTGTCCTTGTACTCCCGCGCCGTGCGCAGCAGCTCCGGGTGCAGGGCCTCGCCCGCGGCCAGCAGTCTGGGCAGCAGTGTCCGCTCGGTCGTCACCGCCCGGAACTGCAGGGCCACGGTCACGTCGTGGCCGGGCCGGTGCACGATCTCGACGGCGTCGCCCGCGCGGATCTCCCCGGGCACGATGACCCGCAGGTACGCCCCCGGCGCCCCGCGCTGCGTGAACCGCTTCACCCAGCCCTTCTCGTCCATGTGGGCCTGGAACGTACGGCACGGAATCCGCCCGGAGGTGATCTCCAGCACCACCTCGGGCCCGACCCGCCAGCGCTCGCCGATCAGGGCACCGGACACGTCCAGTCCGCTGGTCGTGAGGTTCTCGCCGAACGCGCCGTCGGGCAGGGTCCGGCCCAGTTCGCGCTCCCACTCGTCCATGTCCTCGCGGGCCATGGCGTACACCGCCTGGTCGTCACCGCCGTGGTGCTCCAGCTTGCATACCGCGTCACCGGCCAACCCGCTCCCGCCGATCCCCTTGGGCCCGGGCGCGGACACCCGCACCGGCCCGTCCACCGGTCGCTTGTCGATCCCGGTCACGCCCCCGGGGCCGTCCGCGTACGGCGCGGCCTCGGCACGGCCCAGATTCACAGACAGAAGCTTCATGCACCGCACGGTAAGCGACCGCACCCCAAAGCGTCGACGCATTATTCGCATCGCCGTCAAAGGGTCGCTTATCCTCGAAGCGTGATCGAAGCTCGTCATCTCCGCGTCCTGCGCGCCGTCGCGACCACCGGCTCCTTCTCCGCCGCGGGCCGCGAGCTGGGCTGCACCCAGCCCGCCGTCAGTCAGCAGATGAAGGCGCTGGAGACCTCCGTGGGCACACCGCTGCTGATCCGCACGGGACGCGAGATGCGCCTGACCCAGGCCGGCGAGGCGCTGGTGCGGCACGCCTCCGGGATTCTCGCCGGGCTCACGGCCGCGGAGGAGGAGGTCGCCGCCATCGCCGGGCTGCGCGCGGGCCGGGTCCGGCTCGTCTCCTTCCCCAGCGGCAGCTCCACGCTCGTCCCCACGGCCCTGGCAGCACTGCGGGCGGAGCACCCCGGCACCCGTGTCTCCCTGGAGGAGGCCGAGCCGCCCGCCTCCGTGGGTCTGCTGCGCGAGGGCGACTGCGACGTGGCGCTCGCCTTCCGCTACGAGGGGGCGGCCGGCGCGGAGGAGTGGAACGACCTCGTCGTACGGCCGCTGCTGTCGGACCGGCTCGTCGCGCTCGTGCCGGAGCGGCACCGGCTCGCGGGCGCGGAGTCCGTCGACATCGGCGAGCTCACCGAGGAGCCGTGGATCGCGGGCTGCCCGCGCTGCCGCGGACAGCTGATCGAGGTGTGCGCGGCGGCCGGCTTCACCCCGCGCATCGACTTCGCCACCGACGACTATCCGGCGGTGGTCGGGCTGGTCGGCGCCGGCCTGGGCGTGGCCGTGCTGCCCCAGCTGGCCGTCGAGTCGGTACGGCCCCGGGGGGTGCGCGCCGTGCGGCTCGAACCGGCGGTGCGACGGGAGATCGTCGCGCTCACGCTGCCCGACCTCGCACAGGTCCCGGCCGTGGCGGCAACACTCGACCAGCTGGCCCGGGCCGCCCACCGCCAGTAGCCGCCCGCCGCTAGTAGCCGCCCGCCGCTAGTAGCCGCCCGCCGCCAGTAGCCGCCCGCCGCCGGTGGCGGCCCGCCGTCAGTGGCGGTCCACCCGCGTCAAAAACCAACGGCACGCATGCGCGTGCCCTTCGAAGAAACGTTCCTTCAGTTGTTCGAGGCGGTGTGCCCGCCCGATGCCGACGCCGACACCAGCCGGTTGCGCGCCCGCCCCATCAGCTCTTCGCGCTCGTCCTCGGTCAGCCCGCCCCACACGCCGTACGGCTCACGCACCGCCAGGGCGTGAGCAGCGCACTCCGCGCGTACCGGGCACCTCATGCAGACCTCTTTGGCCGAGTTCTCACGAGCGCTCCTCGCCGCACCGCGCTCGCCCTCCGGATGGAAGAACAGCGAGCTGTCCACCCCGCGACAGGCGGCCAGCAGCTGCCAGTCCCACAGGTCCGCGTTCGGTCCGGGAAGGCGGGAGAAATCTGCCATTACGTGACCCCTTGTAGCCGTTCTGGGCGGATCCGGTGTCTACGACCGTACAACTACGATCTAAGGAGATGAAAATATGACTCATTGCGAATCTAGCTCCAGACACTGGCAAAGCGGAAGAAATGGGTCTGAATGGGGCATAGGTTGTGATGAAAGTTCGAGGGTCTGCTGCGCATATCTGCACCGTGTCCGTCCCCTCACGTAGAGTGCCGAAGATGGCAGCCACCCCCGTAACTCTTTCGAGTGACCGTCGTTGAGAGTGCGAGGCGGTTGAAGGAACAAGCGCTCGGACGGGCGTCCGAGTGGGTCGACCGCACAGGTGACGATTTCGTACCAGCCTGGAGGCTCAAGGTGACGTGCATCAGCTGCGGAGGGCGGTCATGACATCCGTCCTCGTCTGCGACGACTCCCCGCTTGCCCGAGAGGCGCTCCGTCGGGCGGTGGCGACCGTGCCCGGCGTAGAGCGCGTGACGACGGCGGCCAACGGCGAGGAAGTCCTCCGCCGCTGGGGGGCCGACCGCTCGGACCTGATTCTGATGGACGTACGCATGCCCGGACTGGGCGGCGTCGAGACGGTCCGGCGGCTGCTGTCCGCCGACCCCGGTGCGCGCATCATCATGCTCACCGTCGCCGAGGACCTGGACGGTGTGGCCCTCGCGGTCGCCGCCGGTGCCCGCGGCTATCTGCACAAGGACGCCTCCCGCGCGGAGCTCCGCGCGACGGTGACGCAGGCCCTGGCCGACCCGACCTGGCGGCTCGCCCCGCGCCGGCTGCGCTCGGCCGAGATGGGCGCGGCGCCCACGCTCACGGCGCGTGAGATCCAGGTCCTCGAAGGCATGAGCCACGGCCGCTCGAATGCCGAGATCGGCCGCGAGCTGTTCCTCTCCGAGGACACCGTCAAGACGCACGCCCGGCGCCTGTTCAAGAAGCTCGGCGCCTCGGACCGGGCCCACGCCGTGGCGCTCGGCTTCCGGTGGGGTCTGGTGCGCTAGGGCCTGTCCTTCGGATCGGGCCGGCTTCGACGCGCGGCCTCCGGCGAGGGTCGGAGAGCGGGGGCACACGGATGCCCCCGCGCGGACCGGAGCCGGCGGCCGACGGCGGCACCGGTCGGCAGCCGCTTCCGCCCGGGCGAGGCCGAGAGCCCGGGAGGGCGAGGGCCGAGGTCCCCGGAATGATCCGAACGGCAGGTCCCAGCGGTCGTAGTGAGAGCAGGGAACGCCAGGTGGGCGCGGGTGGACCGGTGGTCCGCCGGAGGCCTGCTGCTCGTTTCGCCGCGGATGCCGCATCCTTGAGGGTGTGGAGTTCCTCGGGGACGAGTCGGTCGAGCGGAAGGGGAGGGCGCAGGGAATGAGTGCCGGCGCACCTGCTCATAACGCTTCAGTGCACAACAACGGGCGCGGTGCCGCGGACCCCGCGGCCGCAAGGCACCATGGACCGATGCGCGACGACGAGGCGGCCCATGCCCAGGGCCCGATCGGGGCGCTCGTCCACCGCGCCGTCGACGGGGACGAGCAGGCGACGCACGACCTGCTCGCCCATGTCCACCCCCTGGCCCTGCGCTACTGCCGCACCCGTCTGTCCCGTCTCCCGGGCGACGCGCGGCACTTCGTGGAGGACCTCGCGCAGGAGGTCTGCGTGGCGGTGCTCCTCGCCCTGCCCCGCTACCGGGACACCGGCCGTCCCTTCGAGGCGTTCGTCTTCGCCATCGCCGCTCACAAGGTCGCCGACCTGCAGCGCGCGGCGATGCGGCACCCCGGCTCGACGGCCGTCCCTTCCGACGAGATGCCCGAGCGCCCCGACGACTCCCTGGGCCCGGAGGAGCGCGCCCTGCTCAGCAGCGACGCGGAATGGGCCAAGAAACTCCTGGCCAACCTCCCCGAGAACCAGCGGGAGCTGCTCCTGCTGCGCATCGCGGTGGGACTCACGGCCGAGGAGACCGGTCAGATGTTGGGAATGTCACCCGGTGCGGTCCGGGTTGCCCAGCACAGGGCGCTGAGCCGGTTGCGGGCGCTGGCCGAGCAGTAGTCCGGCTTGGAGAGCCCCCCAGTTGAACAGGCGGTGCGCCGCTTCCGTACGAACATACGAAGCCCGGAGCCGGGCGGAACCGTGGAATGAGACAGCCGCGCTTCCCGTTAGCATGGACATCCGCACCGATCAAGGCCATTTGGGGAAGGTGTCATGACTGCCAACGTCGACGGAGTGCCCGGAAAATTCGCGACACTCGGGCTGACCTACGACGACGTGCTGCTGCTGCCGGGTGCATCCGAGGTGCTCCCCAACGCGGTCGACACCTCGTCCCGCATCTCCCGCAACGTCCGGGTCAACATCCCGCTGCTCTCCGCGGCGATGGACAAGGTGACCGAGTCCCGCATGGCGATCGCAATGGCCCGCCAGGGCGGCGTCGGCGTGCTGCACCGCAACCTCTCGATCGAGGACCAGGTCAACCAGGTCGACCTCGTGAAGCGCTCCGAGTCCGGCATGGTCACCGACCCGATCACGGTGCACCCCGACGCGACGCTGGGCGAGGCCGACGCCCTGTGCGCCAAGTTCCGCATCAGCGGCGTCCCCGTCACCGACGGCAACAAGAAGCTGCTGGGCATCGTCACCAACCGCGACATGGCCTTCGAGACCGACCGCACCCGTCAGGTGCGCGAGGTCATGACACCGATGCCGCTGGTCACCGGCAAGGTCGGCATCTCCGGCGCGGACGCCATGGAGCTGCTGCGCCGCCACAAGATCGAGAAGCTGCCGCTGGTCGACGACGCGGGCATCCTCAAGGGCCTCATCACGGTCAAGGACTTCGTCAAGGCCGAGCAGTACCCCAACGCGGCCAAGGACTCCGAGGGCCGGCTGCTCGTCGGTGCCGCCGTGGGCGCCAGCCCCGAGGCCCTGGAGCGCGCCCAGGCGCTCGCCGGCGCCGGTGTGGACTTCCTGGTCGTCGACACCTCGCACGGCCACAACAGCAACGCGCTCAGCTGGATGGCGAAGATCAAGTCGAGCGTCGGCGTCGACGTGATCGGCGGCAACGTCGCTACCCGTGACGGCGCCCAGGCGCTGATCGACGCCGGCGTCGACGGCATCAAGGTGGGCGTGGGCCCCGGCTCGATCTGCACCACCCGCGTGGTCGCCGGTATCGGCGTCCCGCAGGTCACGGCCATCTACGAGGCGTCCCTCGCGGCCCGCCCGGCGGGCATCCCGCTGATCGGCGACGGCGGCCTGCAGTACTCCGGCGACATCGGCAAGGCCCTGGCCGCCGGTGCCGACACGGTCATGCTCGGCAGCCTCCTCGCGGGCTGTGAGGAGTCCCCGGGCGAGCTGCAGTTCATCAACGGCAAGCAGTTCAAGTCCTACCGCGGCATGGGCTCGCTCGGCGCGATGCAGTCCCGCGGCCAGGCCAAGTCGTACTCCAAGGACCGCTACTTCCAGGCCGAGGTCGGCTCCGACGACAAGCTCGTGCCCGAGGGCATCGAGGGCCAGGTGCCCTACCGCGGTCCGCTGGCCAACGTGCTGCACCAGCTCGTCGGCGGTCTGCGCCAGACCATGGGCTACGTGGGCGCCGCCTCCATCGACGAGATGGAGACCAAGGGCCGCTTCGTCCGGATCACCTCCGCGGGCCTCAAGGAGAGCCACCCGCACGACATCCAGATGACGGTCGAGGCGCCGAACTACAGCCGCAGCAAGTAGCGGCCCCCCTTCCGAGGGCGGCCCCGGGGCATCCGGGGCCGCCCTCGTCGTGCCCGTCGGCGATACTGGAAGACGCTGCAACGCATCAGGGAAAGGCCACAGACGTGACTGAGATCGAGATCGGGCGCGGCAAGCGCGGCCGCCGGGCGTACGCCTTCGACGACATCGCCGTCGTCCCCAGCCGCCGTACGCGGGACCCGAAGGAGGTCTCGATCGCCTGGCAGATCGACGCCTACCGCTTCGAGCTGCCCTTCCTGGCCGCTCCCATGGACTCGGTCGTCTCCCCGGCCACCGCGATCCGCATCGGCGAGCTCGGCGGCCTCGGCGTGCTGAACCTCGAGGGCCTTTGGACGCGCTACGAGGACCCGCAGCCGCTGCTCGACGAGATCGCCGGGCTGGACTCGGAGAACGCGACCCGCCGTCTGCAGGAGATCTACGCGGCTCCCATCAAGGAGGAGCTGATCGGGCAGCGCATCAAGGAGGTGCGCGACTCCGGCGTCGTCACCGCCGCCGCGCTCTCCCCGCAGCGCACCGCCCAGTTCTCGAAGGCCGTCGTGGACGCGGGCGTGGACATCTTCGTCATCCGCGGTACGACGGTTTCGGCGGAGCACGTCTCCGGCGCGCACGAGCCGCTGAACCTGAAGCAGTTCATCTACGAGCTGGACGTCCCGGTGATCGTCGGCGGCTGCGCCACGTACACGGCGGCCCTGCACCTGATGCGCACCGGCGCGGCCGGCGTGCTGGTCGGCTTCGGCGGCGGCGCGGCGCACACCACGCGCAACGTCCTCGGCATCCAGGTCCCGATGGCCACGGCGGTCGCGGACGTGGCCGCCGCACGCCGTGACTACATGGACGAGTCCGGCGGCCGGTACGTGCACGTGATCGCGGACGGCGGTGTCGGCTGGTCCGGCGACCTGCCCAAGGCGATCGCCTGCGGCGCCGACTCGGTCATGATGGGCTCCCCGCTGGCCCGCGCGACCGACGGCCCGGGCAAGGGCCACCACTGGGGCATGGAGGCCGTGAACGAGGAGCTGCCGCGCGGCAAGAAGGTCGACCTCGGCACGGTCGGGACCATCGAGGAGATCCTCACCGGCCCGTCCCACACCCCCGACGGCTCCATGAACCTCTTCGGTGCCCTGCGTCGCGCCATGGCCACGACCGGCTACAGCGAGCTCAAGGAGTTCCAGCGCGTCGAGGTGACGGTGGCGGACTCGCAGCACTCGCGGTAGTCCGTTCCGACGGAGAAGGGCCTGGTCACTCGGGGGAGTGGCCGGGCCCTTTTGCGTGCCCAAGTGGCTTTGGCGGGGCGCATGTTGCCGTTGGGGGGCGCACGGGTGCCTTCGGGCCGTTCGGCCCCGGGGAAGGCGGTTTCGAGGCGCTACTGTCCTTGATCGGCGCCCCGGTTCTTCTGGGTGCCCCCTTCCAAGGACATGGTCCGGACCCCGCCCTCGGGGCCCGGCCCGATGCCGACGAGCCGTTCACCGGGCCACTGGGCGGCGTCGTGGAAGGGGGCGCCCATGGGACGTCACCGCAAGCCCACCCGCTGGGACCGACTCCGTCTTCGGACGGTGCAGTGCCGGAGGAGGTGGATCTTGCGGATTTTCGGATGGTGAGCGGCCGCCCCCACGAAGACTAGGGGCGGACACTCCGTGATCCATCCTGGAGCCTGCCGCAGTGCCCTCTGCGGTGGGCTCCGTCTTGTTTCGGATGGTGAGCGGCCGCCCCCAGAAGAAGTAGGGGCGGACACTCCGTGATCCATCCTGGAGCCTGCCGCAGTGGCCTCTGCGGTGGGCTCCACCTGTGTCCGTAAGGTACCCGGGCGGAGTGCCGCATGCCACCAGTCCCCTGGGCTGACGCACCCCGCGCGCCCCCCTTCACAACCGATGCGCCGCCCCTGTGGGAGCCGCCCCGCGCGTGTCCAGCAGCAGCTGGGCCTTCACCGACAGGCCCTGGAGGTCGTAGGTGCGGTGCTGCTGGAGCAGGATGGTCAGGTCCGCGTCGGCCGCCGCCTCGTAGAGGGAGTCCGCGCGGGGGATGGGGCGGTCGAGGACCCTCCAGGCGGGGACGTGGGGGTCGTGGTAGCTGACCGAGGCGCCCAGTTCCATCAGGCGCAGGGCGATCTCCTGGGCCGGGGTGCCCTGGAGGTCGGCGAGGTCGGGCTTGTACGTGACGCCGAGGAGGAGCACGCGGGCGCCCCGTGCCGACTTGCCGTGTTCGTTGAGGAGCGTGGCGGCGCGCTGGACGACGTAGCCCGGCATGCGGTTGTTGACCTCCTGGGCCAGTTCCACCATGCGCAGGCCGCGGCCGCCTCCGGTGGTCATGTCCTGGGGGACGGAGTGGCCGCCGACGCCGGGGCCCGGGCGGAAGGCCTGGAAGCCGAACGGCTTGGTCTCCGCGCAGCGGATGACGTCCCACAGATCGACGCCCAGGTCGTTGCAGAGGACGGCCATCTCGTTGACGAGGGCGATGTTCACGTGTCGGTAGTTGGTCTCCAGCAGCTGCACGGTCTCCGCTTCGCGCAGTCCACGCGCGCGTACCACCTTGTCGGTCAGCCGTCCGTGGAACGCGGCGGCCGACTCGGTGCAGGCCGGGGTGAGGCCGCCGATGACCTTGGGCGTGGTCGCCGGCGTGACGTCCCGGTTGCCTGGGTCGACGCGGCTGGGGGAGTACGCGAGGTGGAAGTCGCGGCCCGCGCGCAGCCCGGAGCCCTCTTCGAGGATCGGACGCAGGAATTCCTCCGTGGTCCCCGGGTACACAGGTGACTCCAGGATCACCGTGGTGTGCGGGCGCAGGTGGGCGGCCAGGGTACGGGCGGCCGCTTCGAGCTGGCTCAGATCGAGCCCGCCGTCCGCGCCCCGCGGGGTCGGCGCGCAGATGACCGCGGTACGCACCCGGCCGAGCTCGGCCGGGTCGGTGGTCGGCCGGAAGCCCCCCGAGAGCATCCGGCGCAGTTCGGCGGGCCTGAGCGAGCCCGCCTCGGGTCCGGTCCGGTAGCCGAGGGTGGGGATGCCTGCGGCTACGGCGGCCTGGGCCAGGGGCAGGCCGTACGCGCCGAGTCCGATGACGGCGAGATCTGCGGGCATGGCGTGGCCGTCCTTCCCGATAGCCGAAGTGGGACAGGTGCGCAAGCCCTGTGGACAGGACGGGCGAGCGCAATGTCAGACTAGGAGTAAATATGACCGATATGCGGGATTGCCCGGCCGAGTTTCGGTGAGTGTTCCGTGAGCGTTGTCCACAGGCTGAGGGTCCGTGGTGGCTGAAGTCGGGCAACCCGGTCAGAATCTGGGCAGGGGGATACGGACGGGGTCTCACCCGACGGGTGCGGCCCGCGCGACCGATCAGCGGGAGGCAGCGGTGAGGACAGCGACACTCGGACCGGCGCAGCGCGCCGAGTCACTCGCATCGATGGCCGAGCGCGAGCTGGACGTGCTGGTCGTGGGTGCAGGCGTGGTCGGTGCGGGCACCGCGCTCGACGCCGTGACTCGGGGCCTGTCCACAGGTCTGGTCGAGGCGCGTGACTGGGCGTCCGGCACCTCCAGCCGGTCCAGCAAGCTCATCCACGGCGGCCTGCGCTATCTGGAGATGCTCGACTTCGCGCTCGTCCGCGAGGCCCTGAAGGAGCGCGGCCTGCTGCTGGAGCGGCTCGCGCCGCATCTGGTGAAGCCCGTACCGTTCCTGTACCCACTGCAGCACAAGGGCTGGGAGCGGCTGTACGCCGGTTCGGGCGTCGCCATGTACGACGCCATGTCCATGGCCCGCGGTCACGGCCGGGGCCTGCCGGTGCACCGCCACCTGACGCGCTCTCACGCCCTGCGCGTGGCCCCCTGCTTGAAGAAGGACGCGCTGGTGGGCGCGTTGCAGTACTACGACGCGCAGATGGACGACGCCCGGTATGTGGCGAACCTGGTGCGCACGGCGGTGGCGTACGGCGCGAAGGCCGCCAACCGGGCGCCGGTGACGGGCTTCCTGCGCGAGGGCGAGCGGGTCGTCGGGGCCCGGGTGCAGGACGTCGAGGCGGGCGGCGAGTACGAGATCCACGCCAAGCAGGTCGTCAACGCGACCGGCGTGTGGACGGACGACACTCAGGCGATGGTCGGGGAGCGCGGCCAGTTCCACGTCCGGGCGTCCAAGGGCGTCCACCTGGTCGTGCCGCGCGACCGGATCCACTCCACGACCGGGCTGATCCTGCGCACGGAGAAGTCGGTGCTGTTCGTCATCCCCTGGGGCCGGCACTGGATCATCGGCACCACGGACACCGACTGGGACCTCGACAAGGCCCACCCCGCCGCGTCCAGCGCGGACATCGACTACCTGCTGGGACATGTGAACTCGGTGCTGGCGGTGCCGCTCTCCAGGGACGACGTGGAGGGCGTGTACGCGGGTCTGCGGCCGCTGCTCGCGGGTGAGTCCGACGCGACCAGCAAGCTGTCGCGCGAGCACACCGTGGCGCATCCGGTGCCCGGGCTGGTCGTCGTGGCGGGCGGCAAGTACACGACGTACCGGGTCATGGCCAAGGATGCGGTGGACGAGGCGGTGCACGGACTCGACATGCGCGTCGCCGAGTGCGTCACCGAGGACGTGCCGCTGCTGGGCGCCGAGGGCTACCCGGCGCTGTGGAACGCGCGGGCGCGGATCGCCGCCCGGACCGGGCTCCACGTGGTGCGGATCGAGCACCTGCTGAACCGCTACGGGGCGATGACGGAGGAGCTTCTCGAGCTCATCGCCGAGGACCCGTCGCTGGGCAAGCCCCTGCCCGCGGCCGACGACTATCTGCGCGCCGAGATCGTGTACGCGGCCTCCCACGAGGGAGCGCGGCATCTGGACGACGTGCTGACCCGGCGGACGCGCATCTCTATCGAGACCTTCGACCGGGGCACCCGCAGCGCACGCGACGCGGCGCAGTTGATGGCGCCGGTGCTGGGCTGGGACAAGGACCAGATCGAGCGCGAGGTCGAGCACTACCAGAAGCGGGTGGAGGCCGAGCGGGAGTCGCAGCGGCAGCCGGACGACCTGACGGCGGACGCGGCGCGGCTGGGGGCGCCGGACATCGCGCCGTTGTAGGTCCGACGGCAGGGTTCCTTCGCATGTCACTCGAACGAGTGCCGGGAAGCGGGATCTTCGTTCGAGGGCGGGTCGTTCTACGAGGTGCGAGGGCAGAACTCGGCCGCGAGCATCGCGGGTTCGAGACCGGGATCTGCTATCGCGTCCGTGTTCACGCGGAAGGTGAGGACACGACGGCCGTCGACGGTGGCCGCGGTGCGCACGTAGCTGCCGGATATGTGCCCGTTGTGCCCCCACACCCTCGTGCCGCACGGAAGTCTCTCGGGAAACAGCCCCATGCCGTACGCGCCGTGTGCGGCACGGGTGTCGAGCATCTCGCGCAGCCAGTGCGGGGGCAGCAGCCGACCGCCGAGCAGGGCCGCGTAGAAGCGGTCCAGGTCGGTGAGCGTGGACACCAACTCGCCCGCGGCTCCGGCCACCCGCGGGTCGAGTGCGGTGACGTCGGTTCCGCCGGCGGTGTAGGCGCGACCGTGCGGTGAGGGCAGCGAGGAGCGGGACCCGGGGAAGGAGGTGCCCGTCAGCCGAAGGGGAGTGATGATGCGGCGCTCGGCCTCAGTGGCGTACGAGTGGCCGGTGACCTCCTCGATGACCAGGCCGAGCAAGACGTAGTTGGTGTTGGAGTAGGAGAAGTGGCCGCGTTCGGCCGGGGGGTGGGTGAGAGCGATGTTCAGGGCCTGACGGGGTGTGACGGGGGCGGCTCCGCCGGTGTCCGTGGTGAAGTCGCGCAGTCCGCTGGTGTGGGTGAGCAGGGAGCGCAGGGTCAGCGCGCGGCCGTCGTTGCCCGCTCCTCGCACCAGGCCCGGCAGGTGCTGCTCCACCGTGTCGGACAGCGACAGCCGGTGCTCGGCGGCCAGTTGCAGCACGACCGTCGCGATGAACGTCTTCGTGATGCTTCCGGCACGGAAGTGGTCCGACCGGGCGATTCCCGGGCCATTCGCGGCATAGCGGGTGATGGTGCCCTCCCGGGCGAGGAGGGCCGCGGCCGGGGCCCTGCCCTGCGTCACCAGCAACGGCAGCACCGCGTCGACCGGCGGCATCGAGAGGGCCGACGAGTCGGCCGGTGGCAGGGCGAGGAGGACTGCGGCCGCGGGCAGCGCCAGCAATGTCCGAATCGACGGCATGCGGACTCCTCCCTGGTCAGGGCCCATCATGCAAGGCCACGTGGGCCGTGCCGCACCCGGGTGCCCGGGGGCCGGGGCCGCGGGGGCTCGCCAGGGGGCCCCTGGGCGCCGGGCACTTGTCGGGTGAGAGACAATGGAGGCTCTGTCAGGGCGGGTTGTATGAGGGGACGCATGTCGGAGGCGGAGCGGGCGGGCACATCTCGTCAGGACACTCGTCAGGACACCAGGGAGCGTCTCCTCGCGGGGCGTTACCGGTTGGGCAAGGTGCTCGGCCGCGGCGGCATGGGCACGGTGTGGCGCGCCGAGGACGAGACGCTGGGGCGGACGGTCGCCGTCAAGGAGCTGCGGTTCCCGACGAACATCGACCAGGAGGAGAAGCGGCGGCTGATCACGCGGACGCTGCGCGAGGCCAAGGCCATCGCGCGGATCCGCAACAACAGCGCCGTGACGGTCTTCGACGTCGTCCAGGAGGACGACCGGCCCTGGATCGTGATGGAGCTCGTCGAGGGCAAGTCGCTCGCCGAGGTCATCCGGGAGGACGGCCTGCTCGAGCCGAAGCGCGCCGCCGAGGTCGGGCTCGCCGTCCTCGACGTGCTGCGCTCCGCCCACCGCGAGGGCATCCTGCACCGCGACGTGAAGCCGTCGAACGTCCTGATCTCCGACGACGGCCGGGTCGTGCTCACCGACTTCGGTATCGCCCAGGTCGAGGGCGACCCGTCCATCACCTCGACCGGCATGCTCGTCGGCGCGCCCTCCTACATCTCCCCCGAGCGGGCGCGCGGGCACAAGCCGGGCCCGGCGGCCGACCTGTGGTCCCTCGGCGGACTGCTGTACGCGGCGGTGGAAGGCGCGCCGCCGTACGACAAGGGGTCGGCCATAGCGACTCTCACGGCGGTGATGACCGAGCCGCTGGAGGAGCCGAAGAACGCGGGTCCGCTGAAGGACGTCATCCACGGGCTGCTCACCAAGGACCCCGCACAGCGGCTTGACGACGCGGGCGCCCGGGCGATGCTGAACTCGGTGCTGCACGCGCCCGAGACTCCCGAGCCGATGGACGCCACGAAGGTCGTGCCGCTGCCGGCACAGCCCGACAGGGCCTCGCGCAAGGGGGGCTCGTCGGGGTCCGGCGGCAAGCGGGGCGAGGAGGCCGGGGAGCGGTTGCGCGGGGCGCTGCGTTCCGTGCGGAAGGCCGCCTCGGGCTCGGCTGCCGCGGGAGCTGCCGCCGCGTCGGCCAAGTCCGGTGGCGACGAGGACTCTTCGGGATCGGCGGCCACGGCCTCCTCCGCGTCGGACAGCGGCGTGGGACGCAGCGGGACCGTCGGTGCGTCGTCGACCAAGCCGGGCTCTGGGACGGACGCCGCCGGTGAGCGCGGTGCGCCGGAGTCGAAGACGGCCTCCGGGGGGCGGAGTTCGGGGTGGCCCGTGGTGCCGCCGCCGGACCTGCCGCCGAGGCCCGTGGCCCGGGCGCCGCTCACCGACGTGGTGCCGCGCCGGACCCTGATGATCATCGCGGTCGTCGTGGCGCTCGCCGTGATCGGCACCGTGCTCGCCATCGTGCTCAGCGGTGACGACAAGGGCTCGAAGGGTGCCTCCGGCGAAGGCGGCGGGAAGACCGTCGCCACGGCGTCGGACGGCGCCGACACCAAGGGCGACAAGAGCGACGGCACGCGTACCGACGGCGCCGAGAGCGAGCCCGGGTCGTCCGGGCCCGCCTCGAACGGCACGCCCACCGGCCAGTCGGGCGACTCCTCGGACGAGGGCGGATCCGGCGGCGGGAAGGGCACCGCGGCGGAGTCGACTCACCAGGGGAACCAGGGGTACTCGATCGGTCTGCCGAAGGGCTGGAAGTACCAGTCCACGGCTGCGGCGGGCGACCGCTTCACCGGGCCCGACGGGCAGAAGCTGCTCGTCGCCTGGACGTCCACGCCCAAGGGCGACCCGGTGGCGGACTGGAAGAACCAGGAGCGCTACATGGTGCGGGCGCAGTACAAGAGGATCCGTATAGAGAAGGTGGACTACCGCGGCTGGAACGCCGCCGACTGGGAGTTCACCTACTCGGACGGCGGCACCAAGTACCGCACCATCGACCGGGGTTTCGTGGTCGACGGCAAGTACGGGTACGCGTTGATGTATACGGCCAAGGCGGCAGGCTGGGGCGGCGACGTGCGCAAGGAGACGTGGCGGACGCTCACGAAGACCTTCGAACCCAAGTCCTGAGCATGCGGCGCCCCGGGATTGGGGAGTGAGATCTGGCATCCCCGCATTGCGGGTTGCCTGCGGCACGTATCGTAAATGTTTGCGGACCGTGCGCAGCCGAATCGGACCGCGGGGCGAACGGATGTGACCGACCGGGCTGCCGGGGGAGGCAACGTGGACGACTACGCGGGTCGGGTGCTGGCCGACCGCTACCGCCTGCCACTGCCGCCGTCCGACGAGTACGAACTCACCGAGACCCGTGCCTTCGACACCTACAGCGGACAGGAAGTCCTGGTCCGGCAGGTGCCGTTGCCCGAGGTGGTCGAGGCCGAGGTCCTCGACGCGGAGGGGCTGCCCGACGGTTTCACGGCACGTGACGGTGGGGCCCGGCGGTCCGGCGCCCGGGCGGGCGCCACCCGCACCGGCACCCGGCGGCCCGCGGATCCGGTGGTGCGACGTGCGGTGGAGGCGGCGCAGGCCGCAGCGGCGATTCCCGACCACCCCCGACTCGACCAGGTCTTCGACGTGTTCGCCGAGGGCGGTTCGCTGTGGATCGTCAGCGAGCTGGTGGCCGCGCGCCCGCTGGCCGCCCTGCTCGCCGAGAAGCCGCTGACGCCGTACCGGGCGGCCGAGGTCGCCTCCGACGTCCTGATGGCCCTTCGGGTGCTGCACGCGCACGGCTGGGTGCACCGGAACATCACCGCGCGGACGGTGCTCGTCTGCGACGACGGCCGGGTGATGCTGACCGGCCTGGCGGTGGGCGCGGCGGAAGAGGCGCTGTGCGGGTACGACCCGGTGCCCGAACCACCCTTCGAGGAATCCGGGCAGTGCCGCCCGCCCGCCCTGCTGTGCCTCCTGCACCCGGGCGGCACTGCCCGGAGCCCGCACCGACCCCGACGCCGGGGGCGCGCCCCACGCCAACGGTTCGGCGCAGTCGCCGTACATCCCCGGACAGGGCACCGCCCCCGGGGCCGTACCGCCCGGGCGGATCGCCGACCCCTACGGTGTGGGCGGCCATCCACGGACGACGGCCTGGCACGGTGCCGCGCCCCGCGGCGCGACCGGCGGGGCGACGGCGGCGCAGGGCCGCGAGCAGGCGGCGCTCCCCCCGGCCCCGGACACCGCGGCCCACGGCGAGCCCACCCGCTGGGACGACCTGGTCGCCGACACCCCCGCACCCCGGCGCGGTCCGGCCACGGCGCTGGCCGCAGAGCGGGCGCGGCAGGCGCGGATGGCCGTGGTCGGGCCCGTGACCGAGCGCTGGGCGCCCGAGCAGGCGGGGCCGGTGCACGAGAACTGGCAGCTGGCCGCGCCGATCGGTCCCGCGACCGACCTGTGGGCGCTCGGCGCGCTGCTCTTCAGGGCCGTGCAGGGGCACGCGCCCTACCCGGAGGAGTCGACGGCCGAGCTGGTGCAGATGGTGTGCGCCGAGCCGCCCGCGTACGCCGAGGAGTGCGGGCCGCTGCGGCCGGTCGTGGAGTCGCTGCTGCGTCAGGACCCGACCGAGCGCCTCGACTTCGAGGAGGTGCGCGGCTGGCTGCGCTCACTGGTGCGCTCGGCGCCCGAGCCGGAGGCCGGGGTGCATGTGATCGCCGCGCCGCCCGTCGACGCCCGGCGGCTGCCCGTCGTACGGCGCCGGGGCGAGCTCGTGCGCCGGCGCAAGGCCGGGCTGCCCGCGCACCACGGGCGGCACAAGCGGGCCAAGCAGGAGTCCGGTTCGCCGCGCCGTCTCGGCCGCACCCTGCTCGTGCTGGTCCTGCTCGCGATGGCCGCGGCGATCGCCTACGCCATGCTGTTCATGCCCAAGGCGAAGACCGAGGGCGCGGACAGCGCGGACCGCACCGGAGCCGCCGGTGAGGTCGGCCGGGCGCCCGAGCCGGACGCCAGCAGCGAGCCCCGGCCCGACCAGACCTCGCCCGGGCCGGAGAAGAGCCCGTCCTCGTCGGCCGGCACCACTGAGACCCAGACCACCGACCCGGACGTCGCCGACGGCTTCACTCTGCGCAAGGACTCGGCGGGCTTCCAGGTCGCCGTCGCCAAGGGCTGGGACCGGACTCCGCGCAACGGCAGCGGCCAGGTCGTCTACTCCAAGGGCGACTTCGAGCTCATCGTCGTAGCGGGCCGGGACAGCGCGTCGTCGTACGGCAGTGACCCGATGACCTACCAGCGGGAGAGGGAGCGCGAGTTGCAGCCCTACCGCGACTCCAGCTGGGCCACCTCCACCGGGCTGAAGACGATCGAGGTGGGCGGACGGACCATGGCCGAGGGGCAGTTCACCTGGACCGGCGGCGACGGGGGCGAGCTGTACGTGCGCAATCTGGCGATGCTGGTCGAGGGGCGCTATCACGTGGTCCAGGTGCGCGGCCCGGAATCCGAACGGGACGAGGTGACGCGGCTGTACGAGCGGGCGGCGGCGACGTACAAGGCCACGGGATGAGCGACCGGCGCGCCGCCTGTACGCCGCAGTTCACACTCTGGTTGCCTCACGTCCCGGCAGGCGACAACCGTCACAGTGCGGTCACCGTGGTACCCCGCTTGTTCCCTGGTTGAGGGCGGGTCCTTACGCTGACCCTGTCAAGACCATTGCGGGGCAACGTGAATCAGATGCAGGGCCTGCTCGTCGCGGGCCGCTACCGGCTGGCCGAATCCATCGGCAGTGGCGGCATGGGCCGGGTCTGGCGTGCCCATGACGAGGTGCTGCACCGGTCCGTCGCCATCAAGGAGTTGACGGCCGCCCTCTACGTCTCGGAGAGCGAGCAGGCGATCCTGCTGGCGCGCACCCGGGCGGAGGCCAGGGCGGCGGCGCGCATCAACCACTCCGCGGTCGTGACGGTGCACGACGTGCTGGAGCACGACGGCCGCCCCTGGATCGTGATGGAGCTGGTCGAGGGCCGCTCCCTGGCCGACGCGGTCAAGGAGGAGGGGCGCGTCGAGCCACGCGAGGCGGCGCGCATCGGCCTCTGGGTACTGAGAGCCCTGCGCGCCGCGCACACCGCCGGCGTCCTGCACCGCGACATCAAGCCGGGCAACGTCCTCCTCGGCCGCGACGGACGCGTCCTGCTCACGGACTTCGGCATCGCCCAGATCGAGGGCGACACGACCATCACACGCACCGGAGAGGTCGTCGGGTCGGTCGACTACCTGGCGCCCGAGCGCGTACGCGGCCACGACCCGGGCCCGTCCTCCGACCTGTGGGCCCTGGGCGCGACGCTCTACACGGCGGTGGAGGGCCGGTCGCCGTTCCGCCGCACCACGCCGCTGACCACCATGCAGGCCGTGGTGGAGGAGGAGGCCGCCGAGCTCCGGCACGCCGGTCCGCTCACCCCCGTCATCATCTCCCTGCTGCGCAAGGACCCGAACACCCGGCCCGGCGCCTCCGAGGCCGAGCAGATGCTCGCCGAGGCGGCGGAGGGACGACGGCCGAACGGGGCGCAGGCGTACGTCCCCACGCAGTACGGCGGGGCGACACCGTACCGGGACGCCCACAGCGGCACCGGGCCGGTCGCCACCGGCACTTCCGGCACCGGTCCCGTCGTCGGCACCCGCTCGGGTTCGCACACCGGGACACCGCTCCCGCCGCTGGCCGGCCCCCCGGTCACCGGGACGTCCACGGCCGGTGCGACGCCGTACGGCCCCACCAAAGCCACCACGCTCGGCCCGACGTCGACCGGCCCGCAGCCGGCCGGTTCGGGCAGACGCCGCAGGCTGCGCACCCTCGCCCTGATCGTCGCGCTCGCGGCCATCGTCGGCGGAGCAACGGCTGTGGTGCTCCAGCAGTGGCACCAGAACCGGCAGGGCGGATCCGGCTCGTCGGTCTCGACGACGGAGGGGCCGGGGGGATCGGTTCCGGACAGCTGGATCCGCTACGACGACCCCGCCGGGTTCAGCCTCCACCTGCCGAAGGGCTGGAAGCGCACGCCCTTCGGCCCCCAGGGCGAGCTCAAGCAGATCGACTACTCACCGGACGGCGGACGGCACTTCGTGCGGATCGCCGTCGACAGGTCACCGGACTTCGCCGACCCCTACGCCCACCAACTCGACCTGGAGCAGCAGCTTCAGCGGTTGGTCGACTACAAGCGGGTCAGGCTGGAGCGCAACGTCTACCGTGACCGGGAGGGCGCCCGGTGGGAGTACACCTGGACCGCCCAGCCCAAGGACATCAAGTTCCCCGGCCCGCGCCGGGCCGTCGAGGAGACGTACGTGGCCCGCGACGGCACCGAGTACGCGCTCTACATGTCGTCACCCGCGGCGGACTGGCCGACGGTGAGCAAGCAGTTCACCGCGTTGCTGCAGGGCTGGCAGGAGAAGACCTCCTGAGGCGAGGGCACTTCTGACGAGGGGCTGTCTGTTTCGGCCACCGGCGGCTCACGGTCCCGGAGGGCTTCCGTCCGTTGGGGCATGATTGCCGCATGGGGACCGAGGGGCACAGCAGGCGTGTCATCGCGGGCCGTTACCGGCTCGAGGAAAGACTCGGGCGCGGTGGCATGGGCGTGGTCTGGCGGGCGACCGACCGGTTGCTCGGCCGGAGCGTGGCCGTCAAGGAGCTCCCCTACGACGAGACGCTCTCCGCGGCGCAGGCCCGTCGGCAGCGGGACCGTACGCTGCGCGAGGCCCGGGCCCTCGCCCAGCTGAGCCACCCGCACATCATCGTCGTCCACGACGTCGTGGAGGACGACGAACGCCCTTACATCGTCATGGAGTTGATCGAGGGCGGCTCGCTCGCCGACCGGCTCGCCCAGCGCGGTCCCGTCGACGCCGCCGAAGCGGCCCGCATCGGCATCGCCCTGCTCGGTGCGCTGGGCGCCGCGCACGCGGCCGGGGTGTTGCACCGCGACCTCAAGCCGGACAACGTGCTGCTGGAGACGGGCACCGACCGGGTCGTCCTCACCGACTTCGGCATCGCCCAGGTCGCGGGCACCCCCACGCTCACCGAGAACGGGTCCTTCGTCGGCTCGCCCGAGTACACCGCGCCCGAGCGGATGTCCGGGGCCAGGACCGGCCCCGAGTCCGACCTGTGGTCGCTGGGCGCGCTGCTGTGCGCGGCCCTCAGCGGGGAGTCGCCCTTCCACCGCGACTCGCTGGGCGGCATCCTGCACGCGGTCGTGGTGGGCGACATCCAACCGCCCGCGCAGGCCGGGCCGCTCCTGCCCGTCGTACGCGGGCTGCTGGAGCGCGATCCGGACCGGCGGCTGGACGGGGACCGGGCGGAACGGATGCTCCGGGCCTTTCGCGACACGGGCCGCACGCCGATGTCGCCACCGCCCGACTACCCGCCGACGGTGGGGGACGTGCCGCGTCGACGGCCGTTGAGCCTCCCCGTCCGGCAACCGTCCGCGTCGCCGGTCGAGCCGGCCGGCCCGGGCCGGCCGGAGGAACCCTTTTTCCGGCAGCCCACGCGGCGCGTGCTCATCGCGGCGCTGCTGGTCGCGGCGATGGCGGGAGCGGGGGTGTCCGCGGCGGCCCTGCTCGCGGGGGAGGGGGATGGGAACGGCGGTCCCGTGCCGACGAGTTCCGCATCGACACCGGCGAAGACCTCGAAGGCGCCGACAACCCGGCCGGCCTCCCCGGGCGCGTCCGCGGCCACCCCGTGACGGCGCCCGAGCCCCGCACCGCGACAAAGAGGGCGATAAGCCCCCTTCGACGTCACGGGTCGGTGACCGGCTCGCGTCCTTTGTGGATCCGCGGGCGGTTGGCGCGATATGGATGAACCCATGAGCAGCAACGGGGGAGCCCGATCCGGGGCCGACGAGCCGACGAGTTTTGTACTGCAACCGCCGAACCAGCAGGCGCCGGTGCCGGGCAATCCCTACGCCACCCCGGCCGCGTCACCCACCCAGGTCGTGCCGTCCCAGGCGGCTCAGATGTCCGAGGATGTCGGTGCGGGGCGGCTCATCGCCGGACGCTACCGGCTGCTGGCCAAGCTCGGGCACGGCGGCATGGGCACGGTATGGCGGGCCAAGGACGAGACGGTGGACCGGGAGGTCGCCGTCAAGGAACCTCGCGTCCCGGAGCACCTTCCCGAACGTGAACGGTCCAACGCCTTCGAGCGAATGCGCCGCGAGGCCCGGGCGGCGGCCCGGCTCGACCACCCGGCGGTGGTCGACGTGCACGACGTCGCGGTCGTGGAGGACCAGCCCTGGATCGTGATGGAGCTGGTGCGGGGCCGCTCACTGGGCGACGCGCTCCAGGAGGGCACCCTGTCCGCGCGCGAGGCCGCCCGGGTCGGCCTGGAGGTGCTCGGCGCGCTGGAGGCCGCGCACGCGGCGGGCATCCTGCACCGCGACGTGAAACCGGACAACGTCCTGCTCGGCCGGCACGACCGGGTCGTCCTCACGGACTTCGGCATCGCCCAGATCGAGGGCGAGACCAACCTGACCGACACCGGCGGCTTCGTCGGCTCGCCCGAGTACATCGCACCCGAGCGCGTGCTCGGACAGCGCCCGGGACCCGCCAGCGACCTGTGGTCCCTCGGTGTGGTGCTCTACGCGGCGACGGAGGGCGTCTCCCCGTTCCGCCGCAGCAACACCCCCGCCACGCTCCAGTCCGTCCTCAACGCCACACCCGCGCCTCCCGCTTCGGCCCAGGGCCCGCTCGCCGAGGCCATCAACGGCCTGCTGCACAAGGACCCGGCCCGCAGGCCCAACGCCGCGCAGGTGCGGGCCCTGCTGGAGGCGGCCGCGAACCCGCCCGCCACCTTGCCCACTCAGGCCGTGCAGGTCAGGGGCCCGGGCGAGGGCGGCCGGGGCGTCCGGCTCGGTCGGAAGGCCTGGCTCGGACTGGGTGCGGCGGTCGTCGCGGCGGCGGTGACGGCGTACCTGGTGATCGCGGACCCGTTCGCCGGGCCGCTGCCCGAGGGCTGGGAGGTCAAGCAGGAGAAGGACCTCGCCGCGTCACTCGCCGTCCCCGCCGAGTACCAGCGGACGGTGCCCGACCGGAAGTCCGACCAGGGCCACTGGGTCACGTACACCGACTGGAGCGGCAGCATCTGGATCGGCCTGAGGCTGGAGAAGAAGGCCGAGGACACCGGCGGCAACATCGCCGGTTCCGCGGCCGCCGAGATGTACGACGACGACACCCGGTTCAAGGAGAGCGGCAGCTACGAGCTCGACATGGACGAGGGGCCGAAGAAGTCGGACCCCAGGGTGACCACGTACCGCGACAAGAAGGCCGCCCGGAACACCGTCCCCTTCCTCACCGAAGACAGCGAGAACCCCCGCCCCCGGGAACTCCAGATCTTCTACTACCGGACTCCCGGCGGCGACATGTACAAGCTCACCGTCAGCTACCCCGGCAAGGGCGACTTCACCGATCGCGGACGTGAGGTGGCGAGCGCGGCCATCGCGAACCTGGACATCGACAAGACCTGATCCCGGTCGGTCCAACTGCCGTCAAAACGACCCGCGTCGACAAGCAGGCGCCGCGCGGGGTACTGATGGGGCATGAGCAACGACGGGGGCGGGACGGACGACGCCCGGGGCCGACTGGTCGGCGGGCGGTACCGGCTGATCGAGCGCATCGGCTCCGGCGGCACCGGCACCGTCTGGCGGGCCCACGACGACCTCGCACAGTGTGAAGTCGCCGTGAGACAGCCCCGGTTGCCGGGCGGCCCGAACGACGAGGGTCACCGGCGGGCGGCCCACCGGCTCCACCGTGAGGCCCGGGCCGCGGCCCGGGTCGACCATCCCGCCGCCGTCACCATCCACGATGTGGTCGTCGAGGCGGAGCAGCGGGACGAACGACCCGGTCCCGTGGGCCCCGACGATCTCGACGCGGGCGAGGCGCTCGACGGGCTGCCGTGGATCGTCATGGAGCTGGTGCCCGGGGAGTCCCTGCGCGAGGCGCTCCGACGCGGCCCGGTCGGCGTGCGCGAAGCCGCCCGGATCGGTCTCGCCGTGCTCGGTGCCCTGCGCGCCGCGCACTCCGTCGGCATCGTGCACCGGGACGTGAAGCCCGCCCATGTGCTGCTCGGCCCGCACGGGCGGGTCGTCGTCACCGACTTCGGCATCGCCCACGTCCAGGGCGAGGGCTTCCTCACCGCGGGCGGGGAGTCCGCCGCGGACTCGCTGGAGTTCGTCGCCCCCGAGAGGGCATCCGGCCGCATCGCGGGACCCGCGTCCGACCTGTGGTCGCTGGGCGCCCTGCTGTACACGGCCGTCGAGGGCTCGTCCCCGTTCCTGCGGGCCACGCCCGAGGCCACGCTCGCCGCGATCCTCGCCGCCGAGCCGCCCGAACCGACGCGGGCCGGCCCCCTCGGGCCGCTGATCGCACGACTGCTGGTACCGGACCCCGAACAGCGGCCGGCCGCCGAGGAGGTCGCGAAGGACCTGGAGGCGGCGGCGGGACCAACTCCGGCACCGGCATCAACGGCACCGGTACTGACACCAGCACCGGCACCGGCCGAGCGGCCGCAGCCGGTCGAACCCATACGCACCCCCGACGCCCCGGTGTCCGCCGCCGTGCCCTCCGGACAGCCCGCCCCGGTGTCCGCCGCCGTGTCCGCCGGACAGCCCGACCCGGTGCCGGCCGCCGTGCCCGCCGGACAGCCCGACCC